>NZ_JABXWS010000004.1:0-154486 GCF_015594425.1 Novosphingobium sp. HR1a | reverse complement strand
ACGACGTCCGCGCCCTGCTCCACCACCTCCACCGTCACGCTGCCCTGCTCGGTATAGCGGATCGCGTTGGACACGAAGTTCTGCAGCACCCGGCGCAGCAGGCGCGCATCGGAGCGCACCCACAGCGCGGTATGGGGCACCGTGAACGCCAGCCCGCCCGCGCTCGCCAGCGGCGCGAACTCCACGCGCAGCGCCGAGAGGATCGCCCCGAGCGACAGGTCCGCGAACTCGGGCTGGATCGCCCCCGCATCGAGGCGCGAAATCTCGAACAGCGCTTCGAGCAAATCCTCGACCGAATCGAGCGCGGTGGATGCCTGATGCACCAGCGAGCGCGGCCGTTCGGCCATGGCCTGACCGTCCATCGCCGAAACGAACAGCCGCGCCGCATTCAGCGGCTGCAGCAGGTCATGGCTGGCGGCGGCAATGAAGCTGGTCTTGGAGCGGTTCGCCGTCTCCGCCTCGTTCTTTGCCTCGACGAGCTGGCGGTTCACCTCGACCAGTTCGGCGGTGCGCTCGGTGACGCGGCGCTCCAGCGTCTCGGCGGTCTCGGTCAGCGAGCGTTCGAACTGGATATGATCGGTCACATCATCGAACGTGAAGACCATGCCGCCGTTCTTGAGCGATACCGAACGGACGGTGAAATAGCGCCCGCGCATCGTGCAGTTGGCGACGACCCGCGCGCCGCCGCCCTCGCGCCAGTCGAGCGCTTCCACCCGGTCCAGCCCGCATTCGCCGGTGCACCAACCCGACAGCGCCTCATGCGTGTCGATGGCGGGACCGTCCTCGGCCAGCGCCAGCACCGTGAGCATGCCCTCGTTCCACGCCTGAAGCTGGCGCTGGGCGTCGAAAAGGCAGACGCCTTCGGAGAGCGTATCCAGCGTCGCCTGCAGCGCCAGGTTGCGTTCGGCCAGTTCGCGGGCACGCTGGCGGGCATCCTCGGCCTTGACGGTGGTGATGTCGGTATAGATGCCGACGGTGCCGCCTTCGGTCGTGCGCAGCTCGTTGATCTGGATCCAGCGGCCGTCGGCCAGCGCCTGCACGTGCGCGCCCTGCGCCCGCTGATGCTGCGCCATGCGGTCCTTGAGCCAGCGCTCGGGTGCCATGCGCGAGCCCATGGTGGCGCCGGTCTGCGCGAGGCGGCTGGCGAGTTCGGCGAATTCGGGCGCATCGCCCTGCACGCCTTCGAAATTGGGAAAGATCTTCAGGTAAGCGCGGTTGCACAGGACCATACGGTCTTCCGCATCGAACAGCGCGAAGCCGTCCGACAGCGATTCAATGGCATCGCGCAGCATCACGCGGGCGGCGGTGGCATCGCCATGAGCGGCGGCGAGCTGCGCATTGACCGTGTTGAGCCGCTCCAGCGCCACCTCCAGCGCGCCGGTGCGGTCGCGCACCATGGCGTCGAGCGAGATCGCCGTCTCGAACATCGAGAACGCCCCGCCCTGCATGTCGGTGGAGCGCTCCACCCGGTCCATCAGCGCGGCGTTGATCTTCTCCAGCTGCGCGATGCGGGCGCGCAGGCGGGCGGTTTCGGTGTCGCGGGTTTCGGGGTCAGTCAGGGCCATGATCGTCTCCCGACCTCACACCCACTTCGTTATTGCGAGCAAAGGGGCAAGGCATCGTCATGGCCGTGCCGGTTCATCCACCGCCCGCCCGATCGCCAGCCCGCTGAAGGTCTGGTTCATGTGCGCGGCCAGGAACTGCTCGCCGTACGTGCTGAACCCCAGCACGTTGTTCTCGACATAGATGTCGGAAACTTCGCGAAGGATCTGCCGGTCCTCGGCATCCAGCCGGTTGAGCACGCAGTCGAAGCCGATGATATGGTCGATCTCCCCCACCTTGCGCGAGACCGACTGGAACAGCTCGCGCATCCAGGTCAGCCGGTCCACCGGCTCGCCGATGGTCAGGACGACTCCGGTGTCGATCGCGCAGTAGAAGGTCAGCGAACCGTCGGGGTTCGCGCTCTGCACCGAGCGGACGTGGAACTGGCCGCCGGTGCGCACCATCGGCGGGTGCGCGGCGAAGAAGTGGACGTCGAGTTCCTCACCCGGACTGCCCGACAACCGCAGGTATTCCTCAGCGGCGGGGGCGGCGTTGATCTCGTAGACGGTGCGGGTTTCCGGGTCCGCCTCGGTGATGACCATCTTGGCCGGGCCGGGGCGGTAGTGGTTGGCGCAGAAGACGTGCATCGGGCGGCGGCTGGTCAGCACCGCGATCACTGCCGCGTCGGAGTGGAAGCGCCCCTCGTGCAGCACCGCCGTCTCTCGGAAGGACAGGCCGTCGCCGCTGGAGCCGCCGATCAGTTGGACGTCGCCCAGCGCATGCTGCGCGGTCATCGTCAGCAGTTCCTCGCGGTGCGACAGGCCGTCCACGAAGAACAGCGCCACCTGATGCAGATCGTCCGCCGCGCCGTGGTCCAGCCGCGCCCCCGCGACGAGCTGGCGGATCGCGCCCTGCGCGGTCACGGGGTCGAAGTTGTCGAGATCCTCGAACCGCAGCGAAGCCATCGAAAAGCCGGCAGCGGGAAAGCCGATCAGCAGCAGGCTGTCGGTGTCGTAACCCCGGCTGGTGAGTTCGCCCGCGCTGGTGCAGCCGATCAGCGGCACGCCCGGCAGCCTTGCGGTGAGCACGCGCGCCAGTTCCTCGCGCGGGTAGCGGTGCGAGCAGAACAGCAGCGCGCCTGCCAGTTCCACGCCGCCAATGGCCTCGACCAGTTCCGCGACGGCATCAGCCGGGTCCTGCGCGTGCGAGGCACAGGCCACCAGCGGGCGGTCACCGTCGTGAATCTGTGCTGCCATTCGCATGTCCCTCTCCTTCCGGCCGCCCTCTTCGGTGCGGTCCGTGACCCAAGCGCGAAAGTCTAGGCCGAACCGCCCCCACCGCCAAGCGCGTTCGCATCATCGCCCCGCAGTGGGTCACCTGCCGCTTCAAGCGCGGCGTTCTCCTCATCGGTGAAGATGCGGCTGCGCACGATGAAGCGTACGCCCTCAGGCGCCTCCAGGCTCATGCCCGAACCGCGTCCGGGCACTACATCGATGGTGACCTGGGTATGGCGCCAGTACTCGAACTGCGCCGCGCCGATCCAGACGCGGGTGTTGCCGATGAGCGAGCCGAGCAGCACGTCCTGCGCGCCGACGCGGAACTCGCCCTCGGTGAAGCACATCGGCGCGGAACCGTCGCAGCAGCCGCCCGACTGGTGGAACATCAGCGGGCCGTGGATGGCGCGCAGGCGCTCGATCCATTCCTCCGCCGTCGGAGTGGCGAGGATGCGGGCCGGGAGGCTCATGACGCCGAAAAGCGGCGGATGGCGCAAGGGCCATCCGCCGTTTCGAGGTATCCGGCGCCGTTATGGTGGCGGGACGCCGGGTTGAGAGCTCTTGGCGAACCCGCCACGATCAGAAGAAGCCGAGCTTCTTCGGGCTGTAGCTGACGAGCAGGTTCTTGGTCTGCTGGTAGTGATCGAGCATCATCTTGTGGTTCTCACGACCGATCCCCGACTGCTTGTAGCCGCCGAACGCCGCGTGGGCGGGATAGGCGTGGTAGCAGTTGGTCCACACGCGCCCGGCCTGAATGCCGCGGCCGATGCGGTAGGCTCGGGTTCCGTCGCGCGTCCACACCCCGGCGCCGAGGCCGTAGAGCGTGTCGTTGGCGATCTCCAGCGCCTCCTCGTCGGTCGAGAACTTGGTCACGGCAAGCACCGGACCGAAGATCTCTTCCTGGAACACGCGCATCTTGTTGTGGCCTTCCAGCACGGTCGGCTGCACGTAGTAGCCCTGCGCCAGTTCGCCATCATGCGTGGCGCGCTCGCCGCCGGTCAGGACCTTGGCGCCTTCGTCCTTGCCGATCTGGATGTAGCTGAGGATCTTCTCCAGCTGGTCGTTCGATGCCTGCGCGCCGATCATCGTTGATGCATCGAGCGGGCTGCCCAGCTTGATCGCCTCGACCCGCGCGATCGCCTTTTCGATGAAGGCATCGTAGATCGATTCGTGCACCAGCGCGCGGCTGGGGCAGGTGCAGACCTCGCCCTGGTTGAGCGCGAACATGGTGAAGCCTTCGAGCGCCTTGTCGAGGAAGTCGTCGTCGTGGTCCATCACGTCGGCGAAGAAGATGTTGGGGCTCTTGCCGCCCAGTTCCAGCGTGCAGGGGATCAGGTTTTCCGACGCATACTGCATGATGAGGCGGCCGGTCGTCGTCTCGCCGGTGAAGGCGATCTTGGCGATGCGCTTGTTCTGCGCCAGCGGCTTGCCCGCCTCGATGCCGAAGCCGTTCACAATGTTGAGCACGCCCGGCGGCAGCAGGTCTGCGATTACCTCGGCCAGCACCAGGATCGACATCGGGGTCTGCTCGGCGGGCTTGAGCACCACGCAGTTGCCCGCCGCCAGCGCCGGCGCCAGTTTCCACGCGGCCATCAGGATCGGGAAGTTCCACGGGATGATCTGGCCGACCACGCCCAGCGGCTCGTGGAAGTGGTAGGCGATGGTGTCGTGGTCGATCTCGGCGATCGAGCCTTCCTGCGCGCGCAGGCACGAGGCGAAGTAGCGGAAGTGGTCGATCGCCAGCGGGATGTCGGCGGCGGTCGTCTCGCGGATGGGCTTGCCGTTGTCGATCGTCTCGGCCAGCGCCAGCTTGTCGAGGTTGGCTTCGAGGCGGTCGGCGACCTTGAGCAAGGTGTTCGCGCGCTCGGTGGGCGAGGCCTTGCCCCAGGCGTCCTTGGCGGCGTGCGCGGCGTCGAGCGCCAGTTCGATGTCCTCGGCCGTCCCGCGCGCCACCTGGCACACGACCTGCCCGGTCACCGGCGAGATATTGTCGAAGTACTGCCCCTTGACCGGGGCCACCCACTTGCCGCCGATGAAGTTGTCGAACTTCTCGCGGATGAGCGACTCGCCCGCGAATTTGCCAATCGCCTGTTCCAACATCCCAAATCTCCGAACCTGACCCCCGTGGGGTTTCGACAGGCAATGTGAGCCGATGGGCGCGGCAGGCCAATTGTACCTTGGGACGATGCCCTTCGACAGGATCTGGGTGTGCGGTGGGGGCTTCGACAGGCTCAGCCTGAGCGGGATTTAAAGACCGGCTCTTAAAACCGCTCGGGCTGAGCCTGTCGAAGCCCCCTCGCGCAAGACGCAACCTCTGGATAACCCCCCGCCCCGCTTGCACCCCGCCCCCCGCTTTGGCACTAGCCCGGACGTGAGCGCGAACATCGTCATCGGCACCGCCCAGCGCGGGGAGCCGGTAGAGATCGACATCAAGGAACTCTTGGCGACCCGCCTGCTGGTGCAGGGCAATTCCGGGTCCGGCAAGTCGCACCTGCTGCGCCGCATCCTCGAAGAGAGCGCCGGGATCGTCCAGCAGGTGGTGATAGACCCCGAGGGCGACTTCGTCAGCCTTGCCGAGCAGTTCGGCCACGTCGTCATCGACGGCTCCGCCTATGGCGAGGCCGAGATCGCCCGCCTCGGCGCGCGCATCCGCCAGCACCGCGCCTCGGTTGTCCTCGCGCTCGACGAGCTGGAGATCGACCAGCAGATGAAGTGCGCCGCGCAGTTCCTCAACGCCCTGTTCGATGCCCCGCGCGAGCAGTGGTATCCTGCGCTCGTGGTGGTGGACGAGGCGCAGATGTTCGCCCCCGCCGCCGCCGGTGAAGTCTCGGAAGAGGCCCGCCGCGTCAGCCTCGCGGCGATGACCAACCTGATGTGCCGCGGCCGCAAGCGCGGTCTGGCGGGCGTGATCGCCACCCAGCGCCTTGCCAAGCTGGCCAAGAACGTCGCGGCCGAGGCCAGCAACTTCCTGATGGGCCGCACCTTCCTGGATATCGACATGATCCGTGCCGCCGACCTCCTCGGCATGGAGCGGCGGCAGGCCGAGACGATCCGCGATCTCGGGCGCGGGCAGTTCCTTGGCCTAGGCCCCGCGATCGCGCGGCGGCCGGTGTCGGTCAGTGTCGGCACGGTGCAGACCGGCGCGAAGTCGGTGACGCCGGGCCTCGCCCCGCTGCCCACGGCGACCACCGAGGAACTGCGCGAACTGCTGCACGACAATCTCCACGTCGAGCCGGATCGTCCCGAGTTCCACCGTCCCGCCCCGCGCGTCGACGATGCCGAGACGCTGGCCCGCCGCATCGCCGCGACCGAACTGCTCGAACCCACCACCGCGCAGGCCCGCGAACGCGAGCGTGAAAGGGAGCGCAACGAGCCCGGCGCCGAGGAAACCCGCGCGGCGATGATCGAGATCATGAACGTGATGGCCGAGGAGCCGGACTGCACGTTCCAGTCCGCGACCACGCTGTTCCAGGACTTCACCATCCGCTGCCGCATGAAGGGCATTTCCGTGCGCGGCCTCGACGCGACGATGTTCCGCCGGGGCTTCGCCGCCGCGCTGGCGGGAATCGAGAACCCCGACGACGCGCGCTGGGAAGACCTCATCAACCTGTCGAAGCACGTGCCCGACGATGCGCTGGCGACGTTCTATGTGATCGCCCGCGCCGCGATCGACGGCAAGCCGTGCCCGGACGACATGGACCTCGCGCGGATCTACGGCACCAGTTCGCCCCGCCGCGTGCAGCGTCTGCTCGACTATCTGGAGAAGGACGGGCTGATCGTGGTGCGCACCGATTTCTCGGGCAAGCGCTCGGTCGGTCTGCCCGATCTCGGCGTGACAACCGCGCCGGTCGAGGCGTAAGGTCGGGCCATCATGGCCGAGATCATCAACCTGCGCATGGCCCGCAAGGCCAAGGCCCGCTCCGCCGACAAGGCCGAGGCGGCGGCGAACCGCGCCCAGCATGGCCGCACCAAGGCCGAGAAATCCGCCACGCAGGCCGAAGTCGCGCGGATCGATCGCACCCTTGATGGGGCCAGACGGGAAGACTGATGCGCACCACGTATGACGACGCCAGCGTGCGCCTCTATCACCTCGACGGCGGAGCCGAGGGCGGCGCGGCGAACACGCTGTTCTACGGCCCGCTGTCCGAGGCGATGCGCATAGCCTCGCTACAAAGCGAGGACGTGCAGGACGGCCTGTTCCTCGCCACCGACAACGACGTGGTGGCTTACGTGGATCTGCTGGAAAGCTGAATTCGGCTGCGGGGACTTCGCCCCTTCGACAAGCTCAGGGTGAGCGGGGTTGGAGCAGGCCTCCCAATGGCAGGAGTAGTGCAAACCTCTCAATTCCGCTCAGGCTGAGCCTGTCGAAGCCCCCTCGATATCAGAACTTCGCCTGCACACCCGCCGCGACATAGTGATCGCCGACGTTCACCTTGCCCGAGAGGAACGGCGCCAATGGCATCGCGGCGGTGCCGTAGGCGCGCAGGTCGTTACCGATGAAACGCGCACCGAGACCAAGAGTGAACGACATCGGCAGCGTATAAGTCGCCTCCACCTTGCCGAAGATCTTGGTGCCCGAATTATCGCAATGACCGTCGCCGACCTGCTCGTCGTTGGAGCGGCGGAAGCACTGCGAGTTGTCCTCGTAGTACCCGTCATGGTCGCGCTTGTGGAAGAACGCGCCGACGGCCGGGGTGATCGCGAAACCACCGTCCTGGATCACCGGCACGCCGACGGCGAGTTCGCCGCCCCAGCTGCCTTCGGAGCGGGCGACATTGGCCTCGGCGGTGACGGTCGCCGCATTGGCGGAACTTGCGGCAAAAGCGCAGATGCCCGCGAGGGCGATCAGGCGGATCTTCATGGGCGGGGGACTCCCTGTATCCTTGGAAACGATGCCAATCGGCTAGATTCCACGCATCTTGCGGACAAGAGGCCCGGATTCGCCCTGCCCCGCTAAGGACTCGACCCGTCCGTTTTCACGCCTGGAACAGAACTTCGGTTCCCGAATGGACCATCTGTGCAAGGCGCGCCGCGTCCCAGTTGGTCAGGCGCACGCAGCCATGGCTTTCGGTGCGGCCGATCTTCGCGGGCTCGGGCGTGCCGTGGATGCCGTAGTGGTCCTTGGACAAATCGATCCATACCACGCCGACCGGGCCATTGGGGCCGGGGGCGAGGCGCTTTGCGGTATCGTTCTTGTTGGCGTCCCAGAACAGGTCCGGATCGTACTGGTAATCCGGATTGCGCGAGGTGCCCTTGATCTCCCACTTGCCGAGCGGGAGCGGATCATGGCCGCTGCCCGTGGTGACGGGGAATTGCGCGATGAGTTTACCTTGCTTGTCAAAGGCCTGCAGCGTGCCCTCGGACTTGTCGACGACGATCTTCTCGGCTGTCGGCTGATCGCCCGCGACGCCGAGGCGCTGCAGCGTGTCGGACCAGCCGCGCTCGTCACCATCGATCTTCGCGACGGGCACGTTGGCGATCGCGGGAACGCGCACCGTGGTGCCCGAACCGACTTTCGTGCCATGGCCGTTGAGCGCCACCAGCGTATCGGGGGTGGTATGGAAGCGCTCGGCCAGTGCCTCCGTCAGCGAGCGGTAGCCGAGATGGTCGAAGCCGGCCTGCTGGGAAGTCTTGGTCGGCAGGTTGCGCGTGAAAGGCCCACGCGCGAAAGCATCGGGGATCACCACCAGCCGCGTCGCCGCCATGTTCTGTGCGGGGAACAGGGCCTGCTGGGTTGCCGGATCGAGCTGTCCGCTACGGGGAAGTCCGCGCGCTTCCTGGAAGGCGCCGAGCGCCAGCTTGTAGGACTGCCCGTCCTTCCCGTCGATCACGCCGGGCGAGAACCCGGCACGGTCGAGCGCCACTTGCGCCCGCATCAGCAGGCTGTCGGCCGCCTCGGTCTCGCCGCCGCCGGGGGCATCGGCGAAAGCCAGAGTGTCGGAACTCTTCGCGGGAGCCTTCGCCTGTTCCGTCTGCGGCCCGCAGGAGGCCAGCAGCACGAAACACGAAAGGCTGAGGGGAACGAGACGTTTCAAGCATCACCCAAAGTTATGGTTCTGTTGCTTTGAAAACGCCCCGAAACCGGGAAAGCTCCGCAAACGAAAAGGGCGGCCCCGCGGGACCGCCCTTTTTCCGCTTGAAGTTCGGCGTGGCCGAACTTGCGGCACCGGCCCACTCCCCCACCCAGCCTCCCATCGAGGGTACACTAGTGGGAGGCCGGGTGGGGGAGTGGGCCGGTGCCGCGAAAATGCGCCTCAGCGCATTTTCACAGGACTAGCTATCAGCCTTCGCTGACGGTCGCCTTGACGATCTTGCCCGGCTCGCGCGGCGGCTCGCCCTTGGGGAGCGCGTCGACGTGCTCCATGCCTTCGACGACCTGACCCCAGACGGTGTACTGCTTGTCGAGGAAGGTCGCGTTGTCGAACACGATGAAGAACTGGCTGTTGGCCGAGTGCGGCGCGCTGGTGCGGGCCATCGAGCACACGCCGCGCACGTGCGGCTCGGCGTTGAATTCGGCCTTCAGGTCGGGCTTGGACGAACCGCCCATGCCGGTGCCGTTGGGGCAGCCGCCCTGCGCCATGAAGCCCGGGATCACGCGGTGGAACTTCACGCCATCGTAGAAGCCTTCGCCGGCCAGTTCCTTGATCCGCTCGACGTGGCCGGGGGCCAGGTCGGGGCGCAGCTTGATCTTGACGTCGCCGCCTTCGCCGTTGCCGGTGTCGAGCGAGAGTGTGAGAAATTCGTCAGCCATTGCCTGTCTCCATGAGGCCGGGCGCGATCGCGCCGGTAAACTTTGGCGCCCGATATAGGCGATGGCGCGGCAATGTCACGAGGGGGCGTGAACCGGCACCATGCCGAAGGGACTTCGACAGGCTCAGCCTGAGCGCGTTTGGGAGGTTTACACCACCTCCGCTCACCCTGAGCTTGTCGAAGGGTCACGGCTGAACTTGTCGAAGCCCGTGCAGTCCCGAGTGAGCATGGCAAAGCCCTGTTGCAATTGCGAGATAGCTGCGTAGACCGGCCCGCATGAGCGACGCGGACCTCAAGCACGACCCGATGGACCACACGGAAGACACCGTGCGTCAGGACGCGCCCGAATCCGAATCGCTGGACGAGGACAACCGCCTCAAGCCCGAATTCGTGCGCAGCGTCAAAGACGCGCTCGACGATGAAGACACCGATCGCGTCTACGACCTCGTCGAAGGGCTCCACCCCGCCGACATCGCCGACTTGTTCGAGCTGTTCGACGAACGCGAGCGCCTGACGCTGGCCGGCGCGATCCGCGACCTGATGGGCTCGGAAGTCATTGCCGAGTTGAACGACTGGGTCCGCGAGGCGCTGATGGAAGCGCTTCCGGCCGACGTCGTCGCCGAGATCGCCGAACAGCTCGACACCGACGACGCCGTCGCGATGCTGGAGGATCTCGACGAGGCCGACCAGCAGGCCGTCCTTGCCGAGATGGAGCCGGAAGACCGCGCCGCGATCGAGTCGGCGCTGTCCTACCCCGAAGAATCCGCCGGCCGTCTGATGAGCCGCGAACTCGTCGCGGTCCACGAATCGATGACGGTGGGCGATCTCATCGATTTCCTGCGCGAACATCGCGAATTGCCGACCGAGTTCTGGGAAGTGTTCATCGTCGATCCGATGCACCGCCCGATCGGCACCTGCTCGCTTTCGTGGATCCTGCGCACGCCGCGCAACATCCCGCTCTACGACGTCATGGCCCGCGACCAGACGCTGATCCCGGCCGACATGGATCAGGAAGAAGTCGCGCTGCGCTTCCAGAAGTACGCGCTGATCTCGGCGGCGGTGGTGGACCCTGCGGGCCGCCTGATCGGCCAGATCACCGTCGACGACATCGTCCACATCATTCAGGAAGAAGCGGGCGAGGACGCCCTGCTGCTGTCCGGTGCAGGCGACGGCGACATCAACGAGCCGATTCTGCTGACCGTGCGCGCGCGCCTGACTTGGCTCGTAGTGAACCTTGCGACGGCAATGCTGGCGGCCTCGGTCGTCGGGCTGTTTCAGGGAGCGATCGCGAAGTTCGCACTGCTGGCGGTGCTGATGCCGATCGTATCAGGCATGGGCGGCAACGCGGGCACGCAGACGCTCGCCGTGGCGGTGCGCGCCATCGCCACCAACCAGCTGACCGATTCCAATACCGTCAGGATGATCCTGCGCGAATTCCGCATCGCGCTGGCCAACGGCTTCGCGCTGGGCCTGCTGATCGGCGTGGGGACGTGGCTGATCTTCTCCAACCCGCTGCTGGGCGCCGTGATTGCCTCGGCGATGGTCATCAACAACCTCGTGGCAGGGCTGATGGGCATTCTGGTGCCGGTGACGCTCGACAAGTTCAACGTCGATCCGGCGGTGTCCTCGGCCGTGTTCGTGACGACGGCGACCGACACGATGGGCTTCTTCTCGTTCCTCGGCCTCGCGGTGGTGGTGGGGCTGGCCTGACGTCGTACTTGCGGCGGGGGCTTCGACAAGCTCAGCCTGAGCGGGTTGAGAGCAGGGCTTTAAACACCGCTCAGGCTGAGCTTGTCGAAGCCCCATCGGCAGGGCGCATGCAATGGCGATCTTTCATGCCCGACCGTAAGCGACTATCTCCCACCCATGCCGCTCAACATGACCAAGATCGCCTTCTCCGCCGAAAGCCCCGCCTCCCTGCGCGCATGGCTGGAAAGCAACCCGGATGAGGCGCTGATGACCACCCGCTATCTCCCCAAGCGGCACGAGGAGATGATCGGCGGCTCGCTCTACTGGATCTTCGAGCATGCGCTGATCGGCCGATCGCCGATCGTGCGGTTCTCGCAGCGCGAGGACGGCCGCTGGCACATCCACCTCGAACCGCGCCTGATCCCGGTCGTCACCCAGCCCAAGCGCGCGCATCAGGGCTGGCGCTATCTGACCGAGGAAGCCGCCCCGCGCGACCTTGCGGAAGGCGAGAGCGCAGGCGACGCGATGCCACCCAAGCTGGCACGCGAACTGGCGAAGCTGGGGCTGGTCTAGGTTCTGAATCGAGCGATCGCGGCCATCGCCTCGTCGAAACTGCGGTCCATCGCCGTCATCACCAAAGCCACGTCACCGCCCGTCAGCGCCCGGTTTCCGCGCGCTAGAACACCCATGATCCCCCGGCCACGATAGCGCGAGGGATCGCGCAGGTGCAGCATGATCATCTTCTGCCGTTTGTGCCGCCAGACCGTGACATCAACGATTTCGCGCCACGGGATCGTCCGGTCGGACCAGCGGGTCCAGCGGATGCCCTGCGCGTCGATGCGCATTTCCTCGTCACCTGCGATCAGCCGCCGGATGCCGCTAAGCCCGGCCAGCCCGAAGAACACGATCCCGAGCCAGCCGATGATGCGCGTCACCTCAGGCGAATGGCGCCCGAAAGAAGGCGGCGGACCGAATGCGCCCACCATCCAAAGCGCAATGGCTACGAAAGCAAACGCTCCAAGCACAAGCAGAACCACACGGCCCGGCGCGGGGTGTGCAACGAAAGCCCCGGTCATCCGCGCTCCACCCACCACTTGAGCAGCACATGCGCCACCGCGTGCTTCGGTGGCGCCCCGAAAGCGCGGCCCATCTCGCCCACGGCTACCGCTTCGAGCGCGTCGACGCATTCCTCGCGGGTGAACCAGCGCACGTCTTCCAGTTCGGTCTCGTCGATGACGATGGCCGGGTCGTCGGCGAAGGCGTGGCAACCGATCATCAGCGACGAGGGGAACGGCCAGGGCTGGCTCGCGACATATTCGACGTCACGCACGCGCACGCCCGCTTCCTCGAAGACCTCGCGCGCGACGGCTTCCTCGATCGTCTCGCCCGGCTCCACGAAGCCCGCCAGCGCCGAGTAGCGGTGCGCCGGAAAACGCGGCTGGCGGCCGAGCAGCAGCTTGCCGTCATGCTCGACGGTCATGATCGTCACCGGATCGACGCGCGGGAAATGCTCGGCGCCGCAACCGGTGCAGGAGCGCTGCCAGCCGCCCTTGGCCAGCACCGTGGCCGCGCCGCAGACTGCGCAGAAGCGGTGCCGCGAATGCCAGCCGACCAGCGCCCGCGCCCCGCCGTAAGCCGCGAGTTCGCCCGGCTCCAGCGTGTTCATCGCGTTCCAGCTCGGCGCCCCGGCGGCGGGAATGCCCGGCAGCACTTGCGCGAAACACCCGCGCTCCCCTTCGAGGCCGAGGAACACCAGTTCCGCATCGCCTTCCGCATCGGCGAGGCTGCCCCAGACGAGGCCGCCCTCCGCCGTCATCACCGGGTCGAGGCCGTCCAGCCTGAGCAGCCGCGCACTCGGCCCCATCAGTGCGGCGATGGCGTCCGGGTCGCCGCGCACGTGGTCGGCGCGGTCGATCGGCGATCCGCCGAATGCGATGGGGGCAGCGGGAGTAGTCAGCAGCACGTCAGTGTTTCTCCAGGATCGCCAGCACATCGGCCTTCAGGGCCTTCTGGAATTCGGGCAAGAGGTCGAAGGCGTTGGGCGGCATGAACTGCACGAAAATCTGTGAGCGCAGGCCCTGGGCCATGTCCACCATGCCCACCGTCCCCGCCGCGCCCGACCAGCCGTAGAGCCCGCTCTCCGCCCCCCGCCCGACGCGCCCTCCAGCGCCGAAGCCGCTGGGACCGCCGAACATCTCGGGCACGAGGACGCCGGGCGGGAGCAGGTTGGAGGTGCCCATCCGCACCGCGCTCTCGGACAGCACGCGCCCCCCGTCGATCATGCCCATCTGCGCCAGCATCCGCAGGAACCGGTCGTAGTCGCGCGGAGTGCTGACGAGACCCGCTCCGCCGAAGGGGAAGGCCGGCTTGTCGAGGTAGATCGAGGTCTCCCCCTCGTCGATGGGCGCCAGCACGCCGCCGACGGCCGCGTAATTGGTGGTGAGGCGATGGGCGTCGGCGGCCGAGACCCGGAAACCCGTGCTGGTCATGCCGGCGGGGCCGAAGATCGTGTCCTGAAGGTAGGCGTCGAACGGCTTGCCCGAGACCACCTCGATCACCCGCCCCATCAGGTCGAGGCCCATCGAATAGCTCCAGCGCGTTCCCGGATCGGCGACCAGCGGCACTTGCGCCAGCCCTCGCGCGAACAGGTCCAGTCCCTTGACCGGCTCTCCCCGAAACAGACCGGGCAGCTTCATCCGGCTGATCTGCCCGGCGACGAGGCCCTTGTCCTCCATCAGCGCCTTGATCGGCCCCTGCTGGATGATCGTGTAGCCGATCCCGGAGCTATGCGTGACCAGATGCCGCATCGTGATCGGCCGGGGCGCGGCGTGCAGCGCGGTGATCGAGCCGTCGTACTCGTCCTGCACCGTCATGTGCGCATATTCCGGCAGCACGTCCGCCACGGGCTGATCGAGGCCGATCCTGCCCTGCGCCACCAGTTCCATCGCCGCCATCCCGGTGATCGGCTTTGTCATCGAATAGATGCGGAACAGGCTGTCAGCGGTCACCGGATCGGCGTCGTTGAAGCCTTCCGAGCCACGCGCGACATATTCCGGCTCGCGCCCCGGCAGGCCCAGCGAGGCGACCATGCCGGGGAACTTGCCCGGTCCCACCCAGCGCTCGACGACCGCGCGGACCTGCGGGATAAGCTCCGGCTGCTGCGTCGCGCGCGCCAGTCTCGGCAGCATCGCCCCGAGCCCCGCAGCCGCCCCCATGCCCAGCAGCATGCGACGGTCCAGCGCGGCTTCGAGGCGATCGATCATGCGTCTTCCTTCTCGGCAAGAGCGAGCCGCGCGGCCCTGGCGAAGAGCGTGGGCAGCCCCGCCTCGTCGAGCCGATCAAGCGGCCACCATTCGCCATCTTCCAGCCCCTCGAACCCGTCACCGAGGTAAACCGCCAGGTTCAGTTCCAGCGCAAAGTGCGTGAAGACGTGGCCGACCTTGCCCGCGCTCTCCCATGGCCCGGTAAGCGGTCCCTCGCCCGAGCCGTCGATACGCGCCGCCCAGCCATCGTCGGGCAGCGCCCGCATGCCGCCGAGCATGCCGCTGCCGGGACGGCGGACCAGCCAGACTTCCGCTTCGTCCCGCTCGATCCAGAAGGCGCGGCCCTGACGCACGGCCTTGGCCTTCTTTGCCGCCTTTACCGGCAGCCTTGCGGGATCGCCCATGCGCCGTGCCTCGCAAGGCCCCGAAATCGGGCAGAGCAGGCAGCGCGGACTGCGCGAGGTACAGACGGTGGCGCCAAGATCCATCATCGCCTGCGCAAAGTCGCCCGCGCGGCGCTGCGGCGTGATGGTGTCGGCCTTTGCGCGGATACCGGGCCGTGAACCCGGCAGCGGCTCCTCGATCGCGAAGAGCCGCGAGACGACCCGCTCGACATTGGCATCGACGACCACCGCGCGCCGCCCGAAGGCGATAGCGGCGACTGCGGCAGCAGTATAAGCTCCCAGTCCCGGCAGAGCGCGCAAGCCTTCCTCGGTATCCGGAAACCGCCCGAGCCGCGCCACTTCACGCGCGCAGGCCAGCAGGTTTCGGGCGCGGGCATAGTAGCCGAGGCCCGCCCATGCTGCCATGACCTCCTCGTCCGCAGCCGCCGCGAGCGCCTGCACGGTCGGCCAGCGCATAGTGAAGGCGGCAAAGTAGTCCTTCACCGCCGCAACCGTCGTCTGCTGGAGCATCACTTCCGACAGCCAGACCCGGTACGGATCGGGCGCGGGCGTGCCCGGTGCGGCGCGCCACGGCAGGGTGCGCGCGTGCGCATCGTACCAGTCGAGCAGCATCGCCGCGATTGCAGTATCCGAACTGGCGTCCATGCCGCCGCTATGGCATTGGATCGCGGGCAATGGAACGGAATAGCGGCAAATCCCCCGGTGAATCGAAGCCACGTCCCGCCAAGGGCAAGACGGGCCTCAAGCAGTTCGAGCGTATGCGCGGCGGACAGGCGCGGCAGATCTCGGACCTGATGCCCGAAGTCGGCCGCACCGCCTTCCGGCGCTTCGGCTTCGTGCAGTCGAGCGTGGTGTCGCGCTGGCCGGAGATCGTCGGCGCCCGCCACGCCCGCGTCTGCTCGCCGGAATCGATCCGTTTCCCGCCCGGAGAGAAGAGCGACGGCATCCTCCAACTGGTCGTCGTGCCCGCTCATTCGCCGATGATCCAGCATGTGATCCCCGAGATCATGGACCGGGTGAACCGCTTCTTCGGCTACCAGGCGGTCGCCAAGGTGAAAATCCGGCAAGGCGAGGTTAAGCCGCCTGTTGCCACGCAGCCGCGCCCGTCCGCGCCGCCTTCGCTGAAACCGGTGCCGTTCGAACTTGGGGAATCGCTGCGCGACATCGGCGACCCGGAGCTTCGCGCGGTGCTCGAATCGCTGGCGCGCAGCATGGGCGCCGCCGAACACAAGCCTGACAGTCAGGAAGACAAGTGATGACCAAGACCGTCTTTCGCGCCGTGGCGCTTGCCGCCTGCGCCGTTCTCAGCATGGCCGCCGCTCCCAAGGGCGCCGCGCCCAGGAAGGGGCTGCCCCCCGCCTCCACGAACTGGACCGCTGCCACCGCCGTCACCGCCGACGGCAGCCACCGGCTCGGCAATCCGGACGCGCCGCTCAAGCTGGTCGAATACGTCAGCTACACCTGCCCGCACTGCGCACACTTCCACAAGGAAGCGGACCCCGTGCTGCGCCTGACGATGGTGCCCAAGGGCCAGATCTCGGTCACGGTGACCAACTTCCTGCGCAACCCGATCGACCTCACCGTGGCCATGCTGACCAACTGCGGCGATCCCAAGCGCTTCTTCGTGCGCCACAACGCCTTCTTCGCCTCGCAGGACAAATGGCTCGCCAAGGCCGAGGCGACCAACCGCGAACAGCAGCAGCGCTGGTATCAGGGCGATTTCCCCGCCCGCATGCGCGCCATGGCCAGCGATCTCGGCTTCTACGACCAGACCGCTTCGTGGGGCCTCAGCCGCGCGCAGACCGACCAGTGCTTCGCCAACACCGCAATGCTCGACAAGCTCAAGGGCCAGCAGGGCGAAGTGCAGGCGCTCGGCCTGCAGGGCACGCCCAGCTTCACGCTCAACGGCGACCTTCTCGACGGCCACGACTGGGCGACGGTGTCCAAGGCGATCACCGACAAGCAGGCCCAGCAGCGCGCGGGCAATATCTGATCCACGAGCCCACCCCCGGCCCCTCCCGCATGCGGGAGGGGAGCGAGACTTGGCAGCTTGCTGCCTAGTCGCAGCGGGGTGGGCGTCCCAACACAACGCCGCACTTGTGGAATACCCCCGTCCACGCTTCGTTTTCCCCCCTCCATGGGCTAGCCCTGTGACAAATCCACACGAAGGATTCGCCTCCCGATGACTCGCACCCGTTTCCGCACCATCGCCCTCGGCCTCGTGGTCGCCCCGCTTGCCCTCGGCCTCGCCGCCTGCGGCAAGAAGGACGAGCCCACCGCCGGTGCCACCTCGGGCGCCCCGATCGCCAAGATCGCCGCGCCCGCAGGCAAGTCCTGGGCCGACACGATCGAGAAGACCGCCGAGGGCGGCTACCGCATGGGCAACCCGAACGCCCCGATCAAGCTGGTCGAATACGGCGCCCTTAGCTGCTCGCACTGCGCCCTGTTCGCACAGCAGAGCTTCGAGCCGCTGCGCGACGACTACGTCGCCAGCGGCCGCGTCAGCTACGAACTGCGCTATTTCATGCTCAACGCGCTCGACATTCCGGCCTCGCTGCTGGCCGAATGCGGCTCGACCGAGGCGGTGATCCCGCTCAGCGAGCAGTTCTGGGCCTGGCAGCCCAAGATGTTCGAGAACATGCAGGGCGCCGACAAGGCCAAGCTCGCCGCGATCGACGCGCTGCCCAAGGAAAAGCAGCTCGCCGCCATCTCCGAGGTCGCCGGCATGACCGACTTCTTCGCCTCGCGTGGGATCGCCCGCGATCAGGCCGCCGCCTGCCTTGCCGACACCACCAAGGCCAAGGCGCTCGCCGACCAGACGCAGAAGGCGAGCGAGCAGTTCAACGTCACCGGCACCCCCACCTTCATCATCAATGGCAACAACGTCGGTTCGATGGAGTGGAAGGAACTGGAGCCCAAGCTCAAGGAAGCAGGCGCGCGCTGACCGGCGTGATCGCCTGACCCGACCTCGATGCGCATCCACCGGCTAAAGCTCAGCGGCTTCAAGAGCTTCGTCGAGCCCGCCGAACTGCGCATCGACCCAGGGCTGACCGGCGTGGTCGGCCCCAACGGTTGCGGCAAGTCCAACCTGCTCGAAGCGATCCGCTGGGTCATGGGCGAAAGCTCGCCCAAGTCGATGCGCGGCGGCGGGATGGAGGACGTGATCTTCGCGGGGACGGACAAGCGCCCGCCCCGCGCCTTCGCCGAAGTCGTACTGAAGGCCGACACCGCGCCGAATGCCGAAGGCGTGCGAGACGAACTCGAAGTCGTCCGCCGCATCGAGCGCGGCGCGGGCAGCGCCTACCGCATCAACGGGCGGGACGTGCGCGCCAAGGACGTGGCGCTGATCTTCGCCGATGCCGCCACCGGTGCGCACAGCCCGGCGCTCGTCAGCCAGGGCCGCATCGCCGCCGTCATCGCCGCCAAGCCCGCCGAGCGCCGCGCCATGCTGGAAGAGGCGGCGGGCATCGCCGGCCTCCACGTCCGCCGCAAGGACGCGGAGCAGCGCCTGCGCGCCACCGAAGCCAACCTCGCCCGTCTCGACGACATCATGGCGGGCCTCGACAAGCAGGTCGGCACGCTCCGGCGGCAGGCCAAGGCCGCCGAACGCTACAAGGCCCTGACCGACCAGATCCGCCTTGCCGAAGCCCGCGTCGTCTTCGCCCGCTGGCGCGAGGCCGCCGCCGCTGCCGATGCGGCACGCAAGGAAGCGCAGGCTTCCGAGGAGCGCGTCGCCGTGGCGCAGACGCTCGCAGTGGAAGCCCAGAGCCAGCAGGCCGCCGCAGCCGAGACGCTGGCGGAGGCCCGCGACGAACTCGCCGACCGCCGCGACGATGCCAATGCGCAAGGCCACCGCATGGCGACGCTGACCAGCCAGCTCGAAGCCGCCGAGCAGCGCCTCGCCGACCTTGACCGCCAGCGCACCCGGCTGGAAGAAGACCGCCACGACGCCGACCGCCTCACCCGGGACGCCGCCGAAGCCCTCGCCCGGCTGGAGCGCGAGTTGTCCGAGGGCGAAAAGCAACTCGCCGCCGATGAGGCGCAGCGCCCGCGTTTCGCCAACATGGTGGACGGCGCCGAACAGGCCAGCCGCGCCGCCGAACTCGATCTCGCGCAGGCGACCGCGAAACAGGCGGGCGTCGAGGCCGAATGGCGCATCGCCGAAGCCGAGCTAACGCAGGCGAAGGCGCGGCAGGCCCGCGTGGCGCAGGACGTCGCCCGGATCGAGGCGCAAGTCGCCGCCCTGCCCGACCTCGGTGACCTCGAGACCGCCATCGCCGCCGCCCGCGCCAAGGCAGAGGAGGCCAGCGCCGCCCTCGCCCGCTCGCGCGAGGGGCTGGAGGACATGCAGGCGCGCAAGACCGCGCTACAGGCCGACCGCGACGCCGCTGCCTCGGCGCTGGCAGGCGCGCGCGCCGACCTCACCGGCATCGAACGCGAGCACGCCGCCCTCGTGCGCGATCGCGAGGCACGCGCGAAGGGGGCGAAAGCCGCGCATGGCCTGCCCGTTGCCATCGACGCAGTACGCGCCGCGCCCGGCTACGAACGCGCGGTCGCCGCCGTGCTCGGCCGCGACGCCAAGGCCCCGCTGGGTGCGGTGCCGAACGCCGACGGCCGCTTCTGGACCGGTGCCGAAGCCCCAGCTCCGGTGGCGGACAGCCTCGCCGCGCATGTCGCGCAGTGCCCGCCCGAACTCGCGGCCCGCCTCGCGCTGGTCCATGTGGTCGAGACGGACGACGCGCGCGCGCTGAAACCCGGCGAATGGCTCGTCACGCGCGCGGGCGTGCTGCGCCGCTGGGACGGCTTCGTCGCACGCGGCGAAGGCGCGGCCGAAGCCGCAAGGCTGGAAGCGGAGAACCGCTTCGCCGAACTCGACGCCAAGCTGCCCCCCTTGCGCGCGGCCGTCACCGCCGCCGAAGCACGGCAGGCCGCCGTGCAGCAGGAATTGGCCGACCTCTCCTCCCGGGTGATTTCTGCCGAACGCGCCATCGCCTCGGCGGCCGAGGCCGAGCGCAGCGCCTTGCGCGCCGTCGATCAGGCCGAGGATGCCCGCGCTCGCCAGCAGGCCCGCCGTACCGAACTCGACGCGACCCTCGCCGAAACCGCCGACCAGCGCAGCGGCGTGGACGCCGAAGTCGCCGCCGCCGAGGCGAAACGCGTCGCGCTACCCGATCCCGCCACTGGCCGCGCCGAACTGCAGGACGCACAAGCCCGCAACGGCGAGGCGCGCTCCGCCTTGCAGCACGCGATGGCGACGCTCGCAGGCCACGATCAGGCCCTCGCCGTCGCGCGAGAGCGCACCACCACCCAGCGCGCCGACATTCGCGGCTGGCAGGCGCGCTCGGGCGACGCCGCCAACCGCCTCGCGCAGATGGCCGGACGGTTGGAGGAGATCGAGACCGAACGCGCGATCATGGCCGCCAAGCCCCCCTCGCTGATGACCCAGATCGAACAGGGTGAGGCGATCCGCGTGCGCCTCGGCGATGAACTGGCGAAGGCAGAAGCAGCGGTAAACGCCGCCACCGAAGCCGCGAAACGCGCCGACACCGCGCTCTCCGCCGCGCAGGAAACCCTCGCCGCCGCGCGCGAAGGCCGCGCCGGAGCCTCTGCCCGCGCCGAGCACGAGGACCAGCGCCGCACCGAAATGAACCGCCTCTCGGGCGAGCGCTTCCAGTGCCCGCCGCCGGTCCTGCCCGAGCGCTTCGCCTTCGCACCTGCCGAAGTCGGCGGCGCCGAGGCTGAAGGCAGCGGCATGGACCGCCTTGTCGCCGAGCGCGAGCGCATCGGCCCGGTCAATCTCGTCGCCGCCGACGAACTCGCCGAAGCCGAAGCGCAGCTGGGCCTCTCGGTCAGCGAGAAGGCCGAACTGACCGAAGCCGTAAACCGCCTGCGTGGCTCGATCGGCAACCTCAACCGCGAAGGCCGCGAACGCTTGCGCGCCGCCTTCGAGGCGGTGGACGGCCATTTCCGCCGCCTGTTCCAGCAGTTGTTCCAGGGCGGTCAGGCGCACCTCGCCCTCGTCGATTCGGACGATCCGCTGGAGGCCGGTCTCGAAATCTACGCCCAGCCGCCGGGCAAGCGCCTGCAATCGCTCACCCTGCTTTCGGGCGGCGAGCAGGCGCTGACGGCGGTGGCGCTGATCTTCGGCCTGTTCCTGACCAATCCCGCGCCGATCTGCGTACTGGACGAAGTCGATGCCCCCCTCGACGACGCCAATATCGAACGCTTCTGCGACCTGCTCGAAGCGATGACGAAGGAAACCGACACCCGCTACCTCGTCGTCACCCACAATGCGGTGACGATGAGCCGCATGCACCGCCTGTTCGGCGTGACGATGGTGGAAAAGGGCATCTCCCGCCTCGTCAGCGTGGATCTGGGCGGCGCGGAGGAACTGCTGGCGGCAGCGGTGTGAGGTTGACCGGCGGGGTTTTTGTAGTTACTTTAATTTAACTGGCCCATCGTAGCCGATCCAACGATCACCGTCCGCAGACGCTGGAGATGCGGTCATTGCGGATTGAATATGACGAGGCGAAGCGCCGGAAGATTCTGGCTGAACGCGGAATCGACATTGCCGATGCGCATAGGGTCTTTGCAGATACGCATGTTCAGGTTCTGGACGATCGCAAGGACTACGGAGAGACCCGCTATCGCGTCTTCGGGTTTCTCCATGGTCGCCGCGTATCGCTGGTCTGAACACCGCGCGACGGCAACCGTCGGATCATCACGATAAGGCATGCGCATCATGGAGAACACCAAGCCCGCTTCCGAACCCTGGATTGACCCGGACGACGACGACGTCGAATGGACCGAGGAAATGTTCCGCATGGCCGCCATCTACAAGGGCGACCAGCTGATCCGTCCGGCCTCGGGCTCGCTCAAGTCGATCGGCCGCCCACCCGCTGCCAATCCCAAGAAGCAGGTCACGCTGCGGCTCGATCCCGATGTGGTCGAGGCGTTTCGCGCCACCGGCAAGGGCTGGCAGTCGCGCATCAACGCCGAACTGCGCAAGGCGCTCGGGATCTAGCCCAGCACGAAGCGCGGCCCCGGTCCTTGCGCCCCCGCCACGTCATCGGCGTTGTAGAGGCGGCATTTCGTCAGGCTGAGGCAGCCGCAGCCGATGCATTCGTCCAGCTTGCGCCGAGTCAGTTCGAGCAGCGCGATCTTCTCGTCGATCGACGTGCGCATCGAGCGGCTGATGCGCTCCCAGTCGGCCAATGTCGGCGTGCGGCCGTGCGGCAGGTCGGCCAGTTCGCGCTCGATCTCGGCCAGCGCGAGGCCCAGCTTCTGCGCGATCAGGATGAAGCTGACGCGGCGAATGTCGGAGCGCAGGAACCGCCGCTGGTTGCCCGAGGTGCGCAGCGCCTGCAGCAGCCCCTTCTCCTCGTAGAAACGCAGTGCCGATACCGCGACGCCGGTGCGCCGCGCCAGTTCGCCGATGGTGATGAAGCGGTCAGCGACCAGATCGATATCCTTCCGAAAGCGCTTGATCTCAAGTTAGGTTGAGGTTGCACTTTTGCCAAGCCGGCCGATTCGCTGGTGACGCAGGAGAAAGAAGAATGGCCCAGGGCCGCCTCGAACATGCCAACCTCACCGTCAGCGACATCGAGCGTTCGTCCGCCTTGCTGCAGGACCTGCTCGGCTGGCACGAACGCTGGCGCGGGCCCGCCATCAACGGCGGCGAGACGATCCACGTCGGCGGGGATTTCAGCTACATCGCCGTCTATACCGACCGCCGGGAACGCGGGCGCTACGGCAAGGGCGCGCCGCTGAACCACGTGGGGCTGGTGGTCGACGATCTCGACGCGGCCGAACAGGTGGTGATTGCCGCAGGCCTCGAACCCTTCAACCACGCCGATTACGATCCGGGCCGCCGGTTCTACTTCTTCGACTGGGACGGGATAGAATTCGAGCTGGTCAGCTACGCGTAGGCAATCAGATCACCCCGGCGTTGCCGACCACCCAGCAGGCCAGCGCCATCACCAGCCCGGCATCGCGGTTGGAGCGGAAGCGAGCGAGCGCGTTCTCGCCGTCCGCCGGGTCCAGCGTCATGACCTGGAAGCCGAGGTGCAGCGCCATCGGCACCAGCGCGACGAGCGCCACCCAGTCCGGCCGCATCACCCAGAACGCCAGCGCCCACAGCGCCAGCGCGAGCGCATAGAAACCGCCGACCCCGCCCTTCACCCGCGCGCCGAGGCGCCGGGCGGAGGAGCGGATGCCGACGATCGCGTCGTCCTCGATGTCCTGAATCGCGTAGATCGTATCGTAGCCGATGCACCACACGATCGAGCCGAGGTAGAGCGCCGCCAGCGCCTCCAGATGATCGCTGCGGATCTCGATCCAGCCGACCAGCGCCCCCCAGGTGAAGACCATGCCCAGCCACGCCTGCGGCCACCACGTAATGCGCTTCATGAACGGATAGGCGGCGACGAGGCCGACGCTGCCCAGCGCCACCAGTTGCGCGGGCGGGCGCAGCTGGAACAGCACGACCAGCCCCACGGCGCATAGCATCAGCAGCCAGGTCCAGGCCGCGCCCTTGCTGACGCGGCCGCTCGCGACCGGGCGCTGCGCGGTGCGGGCGACGCGGCGGTCGAGGTCGGCATCGACGATGTCGTTGAGCACACAGCCCGCGCCGCGCATCGCGATCGAGCCGAGCAGCAGCCAGGCGATCAGGCTCCAGCGGCTTTCGCCACCTGCCAGTAGAACGCCCCAGACGCAGGGCCAGAACAGCAGCCACCAGCCGATCGGCCGGTCGAATCGCGCCAGCATCGCGAAGTCGCGAAACGGCTGCGGCAGCATCGACACGAGCCCGCGATGCTGGCTGTCAGGGACGAGCGAAGGTTCGAGCATCGCGCGATGAGTAGTGCATCGCGCGCGTCCTGTCATGCCCGAACGTGACTGGTGAACACAGCTTGCCCACCGTTGCATCCTCTCCGCCAAGGCGCGAAAAGGGCCTTTCAGCCCGAGGAACCCGTTGAAGATGCCTGCAACCCCCGCCTGGCCGCCCCGCTCCGCGCCGCGTCTGTTCGTCCCCGGACCGCTCGTCGAAGGCGGGCAGATCGCGCTGGAAGGCCAGCAGGCGCACTATCTCGGCAAGGTCATGCGAATCGCTCCCGGCGATGCGGTGATCGCCTGCGATGATGCCACCGGCGAATGGGCCTGCGAGGTGGTTTCCGCCGGAAAGCGCGACGTCGTGCTCTCGGTCCGCATGAAGCTACGCGAGCGCGAGGACGTGCCGGACTTCGTGCTCTGCGCCGCGCTGCTCAAGAAGCCGAACTTCGATCTGGTGCTGGAAAAGGCCACCGAACTGGGGGTCGCCGCCGTACAGCCGGTCGTCACCCGGCGCTGCGTGGCCGACAAACTCAACCCCGAACGCGCGCTCACCATCGTCACCGAGGCGGCCGAGCAATGCGCCCGCACCGCCCTGCCCCGCGTCGAGGAACCGGCCCGGCTCGATGCCCTGCTGCGCGACTGGCCCGAGGACCGCGCTCTGTTCTTCGCCGACGAACAGGGCGGCGCCCCTGCCGCAACCGCCTTCGCTGCCCATTCCGGCCCCGCCGCGCTCCTCGTCGGCCCCGAGGGCGGCTTCGACGATACCGAGCGGGAGCTGGTCCGCGCCCATCCCCAGGCGCACGCGATCACGCTGGGGCCGCGCATCCTGCGGGCCGAAACCGCCTGCATTTCCGCCATCGGGCTATGGATGGCGGTGTCCGGAGATTGGACATGACAGGAATGTTAGACTGACCGGTACAAAAAGTTCTGGCGCGGCGCCGAAGGGCACACTAATTCCGCGCCCATGAGCACTCGTGAGGTTTCGGATCGCGAAGATCCGGTTATCGAAAACCTGTCCCAACTCGCCGAGCCGATGGCCGCAGGCGAAAAGCCGCGCGAGGCGTGGCGGATCGGCACCGAGCACGAGAAATTCGTCTACGACACCGCCGACCACCACGCGCCTTCGTACACCGAAAAGGGCGGCATCCGCGACCTGCTGGGCGAACTGACCCAGTTCGGCTGGACGCCGATCGAGGAAGGCGGAAACGTCATCGCACTCAAGGGCGCGGACGGCAACGTCAGCCTCGAACCGGCGGGCCAACTGGAACTGTCAGGCGCACCGCTCGAAAACCTGCACCAGACTTGCGCCGAGACCGGTCGCCACCTCTCCGAAGTGAAGCAGGTCGGCGAAAAGCTGGGCAAGGCCTACCTCGGCCTCGGCATGTGGCCCGACAAGACGCGCGAAGAACTGCCGATCATGCCCAAGGGGCGCTACGGCATCATGCTGAACCACATGCCGCGCGTGGGCAGCATGGGCCTCGACATGATGCTGCGCACCTGCACCATCCAGGTGAACCTCGACTATTCCAGCGAAGCCGACATGGTGCAGAAATTCCGCACCTCGCTGGCATTGCAGCCGCTGGCGACGGCGCTGTTCGCCAACTCGCCCTTCACCGAAGGCAAGCCCAACGGCTACCTCTCGTACCGCAGCCATATCTGGTCGGACACCGATCCGCACCGCACCGGCATGCTGCCCTTCGTGTTCGAGGACGGCTTCGGCTACGAACGCTATGTCGAGTACATGCTGGACGTGCCGATGTACTTCGTGTTCCGCGACGGCAAGTACATCGACGCCGCCGGCCTCTCCTTCCGCGACTTCCTCAAGGGCGAGCTTTCGGTGCTCCCCGGCGAGAAGCCGCGCCTGTCGGACTGGCAGGACCACCTGTCCACCGCCTTCCCGGAAGTGCGCCTGAAGTCCTTCCTCGAAATGCGCGGCGCCGACGGCGGGCCGTGGGGCCGCATCTGCGCCCTGCCCGCGCTGTGGGTCGGCCTGCTCTACGATCAGGGCGCGCTCGATGCGGCCTGGGACTTGGTCAAGGGCTGGGACATGGAAGGCCGCGAAGCCCTGCGCTCGGCCGCGCCGAAGCTGGGCCTCGATGCACCGATCCCGGGCGGCGGCACCCTGCGCGACATCGCAGGCGAAGTGGTCGACATAGCCCGCTCGGGCCTTGCCGCGCGTGGCCGCCTGAACTCGGCGGGCGACAACGAGACGGGCTATCTCGAACCGCTGGCCGAGATCGTGAAGACCGGCAAGGTTCCGGCCGAGCGGCTGCTCGACCTGTATAATGGCGAATGGGGCGGGGATCTTTCCAAGGTTTACGCGCTCAAGACGTTTTAAGGCAGGAAATGCAGGGGTTTACCACCCCTGCACGCCGTATACCGTCGAGGGCACGCGCGCAGCCTCGCCATGCAAGACGTTGAGCCGGGAGACAGATAAAGCCTGCGGCGCCATCTTGCCTAAGGCGGCTGCACGCACAACGACGACAGTTCGGGGGTCTGGGGCGATGGCCCCAGAACTTACTTGAACTTCAACTTCTGCCCGACCTTCGCCAAAGTCCGGGTGATGAACGCATTCTCCCCCATCCAGTCGTAATATTCCCGATACTTAGGGTCTTCCGCCAGCAGGTGCGCTTCCTCAGTCCGAGCGCGCCAATAATAGATGCCGCTCACCACGCCCAGCAGCACGGTGTTGCGGATCGCGTCGGTCCATGATCCGTTCGTCACGAGGAACGGCAGCGTCGAAGTCCACCAGAACAGGTTCTTCGACAGGTAGGCCGGGTGGCGCGTGAAGCGGTAGGGGCCGTTCGTCAGCACGCCGCGATAAGTCAGGTTGGAAAAGCGCAGGCCGAAGGCGAAGGTCGCCCAGGCGTAGATCGCGGTCAGCACGACCATCATCGCCGCCCAGCCCCACAGGAGGACGTCGTAAGCCGCCATCCAGTGCGCCCAGCCGCCGGTGTTGACTTCGTAGCCGAGGACGTCGGCGTTGCCCATCGTGCCCCACACGAAGGGCGGGTAGCACATCAGCGCGGCTACCCAGCCCGCCAGCAAAGGGTTGCCGCTGCGGATGTGGGCGTCGAGCGGGCGGAAGGTGAAGAGGTAGCCGACTGTGCCGATCTGCACGTCTACGAGGAACAGCGCTTCGATCAGCAGAGAGCCCAGATCGACGGGTTTGTGTGCGATTGCGCCGAAATCCGCCTCTACCACGCGGGCGAAACCGCCGGGCAGGATCGAGATCATGAAGGCGCCGAAAAAGCCCTTGATCGCCCAGGCGCGCCAGTGCTTCTTCACCTCTTCGGCGGACCATGGCTCGCGGCCGATCAGCATCGCGCCGAAGTGCCAAGAGGCGTCGCGCGGCTCGACCATGACCCGGTCGAGCCACAGGACATAGGGCACCGAGAGGGCGAACAAGGGTGCCACAACGGCACTCAACACGTCCATAGCGAACAGATACTGCCCCTCCCAGTACCATCGGCACAGGAAGTAGAAGCAGCCTATCAGCGCCCATGTGATCCACAGCCCGGTCAGCTTGGTGATCGAGATGTCGAGCGTTTCGGAGAGCGGGCGACGCTGCGACCAGTCGATGCCGGTGGAGGGGCGCAAGTGCACCTTGTCGACCAGCAGCGACCATGCGGTCATGGCGGCGCCGGTGAAGGCCAGCGTGGCGAGCGAAGCATAGGGGCCGCTCATCGGCTCGCGCGGGGCCTGCAGGCCGAGCAGATCGACGACCGAGCCCCAGTTGCGGCAGAACAGGATCCACAGGGCCAGCGCGACGAGGCCGGAGAGGCCCACGCCTGCGGAAACGTCGCTGACCGGGCGGCGGGTGGATGCGGTGCTCATGGCCGCAGGGCGTAGAGGGAATTGGTTAAGGGGGCGCAAATCTCATGCGATCTGCGCCCCGCCTGGTTCAACGGAAGGCGGTGATACGGCCCGAATCGTCGAGGACGTAGAGCGTCTGGTTCGCCACGACAGGCGCCAGCGAAATCGGATCGCTCAGTTCGGTGAATGGCGTCATCGTGCCGCTCGACGGATCGATGGTGGCCACGAGCCCGCGCGAGTTGCCGACCCACAGCTTGCTGCCCGCCAGCACCGGACCGACCCAGAAGATCGGATTCTTGCGCTTCTTGGCGTTCTTGTACCGCTGCAGTTCGGTCAGCCAGCGGACCTTGCCGGTGCCGCGCGCGATGGCGAGGATTTCGGCGTGGTCGTCCAGCGTGAAGACCCAGTCGCCCGCCACCGACGGGGTCGAGATGCCCGCGAGGTTGAGTTCCCAGATGCGCTGGCCGGTGACCAGTTCGTAAGCGGCCATGCGCCCGCCCTGACCCAGAGCATAGACGCGGCCGCGATCGATGATCGGGTCGGCGTCGACGTCGGTGAGGCTACCCACTTCGGTCGAGATCGAGGTGCGCGAAAGCGCGTCCGACCAGACCTGACGGCCGTTCTCGTAACGGTAGGCCACCAGCTCGCCCGACGAGTAGCCCGCGATCACCGTGCCCTGCCCAAGCGCGGGCGAGGCGACGCCGAACACGCCCGACTGGGTCAGCGAGGCGGATTCCTGCCAGATGGTAGCGCCGTCCGCCGCGTTGAGGACGACGATCTGGTTGTCCTGCGTCATCACGAAGATCTGGTTGAACCCGACCGTCGGCGAACCGCGCAGCGGGCCGGCGGGCTTCTTGGTCCAGAGCTGGCTGCCGTCGGCGGCGTTGAGCGCCGCGACTTCGCCAAGACCGGTGGTGACGTAGAGCTTGTCGCCGTCGAAAGTGACGCCGCCGCCGAAGACCGACTTCGCGTTACTGCCGCTGACCGAGAAGCTCTTGGTCCACAGCTTCGCGCCGCTCTGGGCGTCGAAGGCGTGGACCGTGCCTTCGGTATCCATCGCGTAGAGCTTGCCGCCGCCGATGACCGGGGCCGCCGCGAGGCGCGCGCGGGGGCTCGAACCGGCGATCTGCGCCGTCCACACCTTGGTCGGGTTATCCGCCAGCGCGAGGTGGCCGTAAGCCTTGTTCGGGGTGTTGCCGCCCTGTGCCCAGGTCGCGTTGACTTCGGCCGGGGGCAGGATCACCGAGACTGCGCCGAGCGTGGTATCGACCTTGGCACCGCTTTCGATGCGCGACAGGATCGGCACACGGTTGCCCACGGTCGGGGTCTTGGCCGGGCCTTTGCCGCCGCCGAACATCTTGCAGCCGGACAGGCCCGCGACGAGTGCGAGGGCGATCAGCGGCACGACCTTCTTCGCGCGCGAAGACGACGTGTTGCGGGCTGCGTTCATGCGAATGTCCTCACGTGTCATGTTCTCAGTTCGCCACTTCGGCGGGCTGGACGATCTTGGCTATCGGCTTGTCGAGCGGCTCGCCCTTTTCGTTCACCACGTCGTCCACGGCATCGACGCCGAGCACTGCGGCAAGCTGGCGGGCGCGGCTGCGCAGGCCGTCCTCGACGCTTTCGTCCTTGGCGATCGCGGCGAACAGCGGACCGGCTTGGTCCTGCCTGTTCTGCTTCAGGTAGGCCATGCCGACGAGTTCGCCCGCAGGACCGAACCACGGATTGCCGGGCGCGGCCATCGGCTTGAGGCGGCTGACGACGTCCTCGGGCTTCATCGCGTCGAAGTCGGCGCCGACTTCCCGCACGGAGGCGAGGTCGCGCAGCACCTGCGGTGCCTTGCCGTCGGCCGAAATCTCACGATAGAGCTTGAGCGCATCGGCCTTCTTCTCCTGACGCAGCGCGATCCCCGCGAGCATCAGACGGGCCGACACGACTGTCGCGTCCGAAGAATCGGCACCGGCGATCGGCGCCAGCTTGGCCTTGGCGGCGTCGAGATTCTCCGACTGCAGGGCGTCGAGCGCCTGTACGTAAGCCTCCGAACGCGCCTCGCGCTCCTGGGTCTGGCGGTGCTGCCAGTAGATCCAGCCCGCGAAGGCAAGCAGGGCGATGATGATGACGGCGATCAGCGGCTTGCCGTAGCGGCTCATGAAGCCTTCGAGCTGGTCCTGGCGCACGGCGTCGTCGACTTCACGCAGGAAAACGTCCTGCTGGGCGGCGTTACGCGCTGCGGCGGCGGAATTGGTGTCGGGGGGCAGAGCCAAGATAGGGCGCTTTCTAGCGAAAAACGGGACGGTTGCGGGGCTGTTTAGCGGATGGGTGGGGCTTTTCAACGGGGATGTCGGTGCCCGTCCCGGCGTGAAGCGCCGCTGAATGAGCGCGGCGTCACGGAAAGTCGCTTTTGCCCATCGCCGCGCCATAGGTCGAGGCATAACTGCGAATCATCGAGTTTTCATCGTATTGGGCCTGCGCCAGCATACGATTGGCCGCGCCGATGCGCGCGCGCAGCCCGTCATCCACCGCGAGTTCCGCCAAAGCCCGGCCGAGCGCGGCGTCGTCTCCGGGCGGGGTGATGAAGCTGCGGTTTTCCGCCGGCACCATCGCCGCCACGTCCCCCACCGCGGGCGAGGCGACCGCGAGCCCGGCCGCCATCGCCTCCAGAATGGAGATGGGAAACTGCTCGCTGTCGGAGGACAGCGCGAAGAGATCGAACAGCCCCACCGCGCGCGAGGGATCGGGGACGAAGCCCGGCAGATGCACCCTGTCGGCCACGCCGGATTCCCGCGCTTGCTGCGCGATTCTTTCGCGGTCCGGCCCTTCACCGAGGATCACCAGCTGCCATTCGGGCGGCAGCGTGGCGAAAGCACGGACCAGCCGGGGCAGGTTCTTGACCGCGCGCAGGCCCGCCAGAGTGCCGACCCACTTCGCGCCGACAGGTTTGGGCAGCCCCGGAATCGCATCGGGCGGGGGCAGCGCAAGGTAAGCGGCGGTGCGGATGCCGTTTATGATCAGCTTCACGCGCGAGCGCGGCTGCGCCCAGTCGCCGAGCGCGATTTCCTCCAGCCGCTGCGAAGGCACCACCAGCGCCGAAGCCCGCGCCAGCGCCACGCGGCGAAACCAGTTGCGCGAGGGCTTGAGGCCGTCCGCCTCGTCCTCGTTGAAGCCGTCCTCGTGATGGACCAGCGGCGGCAGGCCCAGCACGCCGCCCCAGAGGCGATGCGCCAGCACCGCGTCCATCGCGCCCCAGTTGTAGGTGAGGACGAGGTCGAAACCTTTCATGGCGCGGGCGATGCGCAGCAGGCGCAGCGGCGTCGGGCGGCCCTGAAGGCTGGGAAAATTCTCCGGAAAATCGACCGTGAGCGCGGGATCGAGCGCGACTTTCGCGCCGTGCGCACCGGGCTGCGCGGAGACGACAGAATGCGACACAGCGGGACCAAACACGTTCATCAGGCGCACCGCGCGCAGTTCCTTGCCGCCCGCCGCGAAGCTCGAATGAAGATGAAGGAGGTGCAAGTTCAGGCCGCTCTGGCCAGCAGCCGCTCGATCGCGGCAACCGATTCGGGCTCGTCGAGCGTCGGAGCGTGGCCGACGTGGGGCAAAGTCAGCCCCTCGGCATTCGGCGAGCGGCGCAGCATGTCGTCCAGCGTCTGGGCAGAAAGCAGGTCGGACAGTCCGCCGCGCACCACCAGCACCGGCACTTGCGCCAGCGCGTCCCACACCGCCCACAAGTCCGGCTGGGCATTGACGTCGAGCGCGAGGAAGGGCTCGGCGATCTTCATGTCGTAGTCGAAGACGATGCGCCCGTTGCCGCCGACCGTCATCAGCCGCTTGGCCATGCCGATCCAGAAATCCAGCGGCTGTCCGGGATGCGCGGCGCCCTGCACTTCCTCCAGTCCGCGCGCGGCGTGGACCCAGGTGGGCCAGGTGCGTCCCTGCCCAACATAGTCCTTGATCCGCGCAAGGCCCGCCGGCTTCAGCCACGGGCCGACGTCGTTGACCACGGCAGCGGCGATCCGGTCGGGGATAATGCTCGCCAGCCCCATCGCCATCAGTCCGCCCAGCGAGGTGCCGATGACCACGAAGCGCTCAAGCCCCTCCTGCTCAATCAGGGCGAGGACGTCCTCGCCGTACTGGACCGGCGTGTAGGTAGCCGAATCCTTCGCATATTCGCTGTCGCCCCGGCCGCGCAGGTCAGGGCAGATCACGCGCCGTCCCCTAATGGGATTGGCAGCGAGGCGCGGGGCCAGCACGTCGAAGTCGCGCGCGTTGCGGGTCAGGCCATGGAGGCACAGCACCGGCAGGCCGGTTTCACCCTCTGCGGGACCGGGATAATCGCGGAAATGGAGCTTGAGACCGTCGCGGCTCGACCAGAAGCGATCTTCGAAAACCTTCATGCGCGGGCGGCGACCTCATCAGATTCAACAAAATACCCGGCTTGCTAGCGGGCCGGGCGGTCCCCACTATCGCCCGATGCCAAGCGATCCGCAACCCGCGCCCTATCTTCCCGATCCGCGAATCGAAACGATCGCCCAATGGATCGGCGACCCGGTCCATGCCGCCGCGTTCCCCCGCCATCAATTGCGCTGGCGCAATGACCGCTGGGCAGCCGCGGTGGGCCTCGACGGTTTCGACGAGGCGCGCTGGACCGCGCATTTCGGGCAGTTCCAGCCGCTTCCCGGCAATCTGCCGCAGCCGCTGGCGCTGCGCTATCACGGCCACCAGTTCCGCAACTACAACCCCGACCTCGGCGACGGGCGCGGCTTCCTCTTCGCGCAGATGCGCGATGGAGCGGGTCGGTTGCTCGACCTCGGGACCAAGGGTTCGGGCCAGACGCCATGGAGCCGCGACGGCGACGGCAGGCTGACCCTGAAGGGCGCGGTGCGCGAAATCCTTGCCACCGAGATGCTCGAAGCGCTGGGCGTGAACACCAGCAAGACCTTTTCCGTCGTCGAGACCGGCGAGGAACTGTGGCGCGGCGACGAGCCCTCCCCCACCCGCTCGGCCGTGCTGGTGCGCCTGTCGCACGGGCACATCCGCATCGGCAGCTTCCAGCGCCTCTACGTGCTGGAGGAGACCGCGCATCTGGCCGCACTGGTCGACTACAGCCTCGAAACCTACCCCGGCAGCCTTCCGCCCGAGGACGCTCCGGGACGCGACGAACCCGCAGTGATCCTGCTTCACCAGGTCGTCGAGCGGCTTGCCGACCTTGCCGCCGCGTGGATGGTGGCGGGCTTCGTCCACGGCGTGCTCAACACCGACAACATGAACATCTCGGGCGAGAGCTTCGACTATGGCCCGTGGCGCTGGGCGCCGCAATGGGATCCGCGCTTCACCGCCGCCTACTTCGACCGCACCGGCCTCTACGCCTTCGGCCGCCAGCCCGAGGCGCTGCTCTGGAACTGCCAGCAACTCGCCATCGCGCTGCGCCCGCTGGCCGAGACCGCGCCGCTGGTCGCCGCGCTCGAGCGGTTCGGGCCGCTCTACCAGCAGGCGCTGTGCCGCCGCTTCACCTGGCGCCTCGGCATCGAATCGCGGGGGGTGGAGGCCGACACGGCGCTGGTTCAGGCCGCCGAGCGCAGCATGGTCGAGAGCGGCCTGCCGCCTGAGCAGTTCTTCTTCCTCCATCGCGGTGGCCGCAATGCCGGTGTCGACGACTTCGGCGCGCTGCTGTCCGGCTATGCCCCCGCCGCCGCGACGGAAGATCCGTTCTGGCAGGAAAGCGCCCCTCCGGGCGTGCTCATCGACGAGGTCGAACGCATCTGGGCCGCGATCGACACGCATGACGACTGGAGCGAACTGGACGCCAAAGTCGCGCAGATTCGCAGGCTGGGCGAACAACTTGGGAAGGCACCGTTTACACCCCAATGATTTACGCCAAGGTAGGAATACCTGTGCGATTGGGATGAAATGTCGAACCCTATAAGCTAACGGGTCATTAGCCGTATTTCTGCAGCCGCACCGCGTTGGGACCAGATGATTTCGTGACCGCACAACTCCAGAGGGCCGATAGCCGGCCCGATACCAGGGCGGAGATCGTCTCCCACGAACCTGCCACCGGGGCGGAAGTCTGGCGCGGCCCGGTGGCCGACGTGGACGAGACGGTAGCGCGTGCGCGGCGCGCGTGGCCCTCGTGGGCGGCCCAACCGCTCTCCACCCGCATGGAACTGCTGCGGCGATTCGCCAACGAAGTGCGCAAGGATGCCGAGGCGCTCGCCACCTGCATCGCCCGCGAAGTCGGCAAGCCCTTGTGGGAAGCCCGCGCCGAGGTCGATTCGGTGATCGCCAAGGTCGAGGTCTCGATCCGCTCCTACGCCGAGCGGACGGCCCAGCGTCGCCTCGATTCGGCGCTGCAGGGGGCGATGGCGGTGCGCCACAAGCCGCATGGCGTGCTGGTGGTGCTCAGCCCTTTCAATTACCCCGCGCACCTCGCCAACGCGCACATCGTACCCGCGCTGATCGCGGGCAACGCAGTGATCTTCAAGCCGAGCGAACGCGCACCCGCCACCGGCGAGATGCTGACCCGCTGCTTCCACCGCGCGGGCGTTCCGGCCGCCGCCGTCCAGTTCGCGCCCGGCGGCCCGGCCGAAGGCGCGGCTTACGTGGCGCACGAGGGGATCGACGGCGTCCTGTTCACCGGATCTGCCGCCAACGGGATCGCCATCAACCGCAGGCTGGCGGCCCGGCCGGACCGCATGGTCGCGCTGGAGATGGGCGGCAACAACGCGATGGTCGTGTGGGACACGCCCAAGCTGACCGACGCCGCCGCGATCGTCGTCCAGTCCGCCTTCGCCACCAGCGGCCAGCGCTGCACCGCCGCGCGCCGCCTGATCGTGAAGGACACGATGTACGACGCGCTGATGGCCGAGGTGAAGGCGCTCGCCGACCGCCTGATCGTCGGCGCGCCCTTCGACGAGCCCGCGCCCTTCATGGGACCGGTGATCGACAATGCCGCCGCCGACGGGTTGACCGAGAGCTTCCTCTACCTGCTCAGTCACGGCGGCCGTGCGATCAAGCACCTCGTCCGCACGCACGAGACCGCGCCCTTCCTCAGCCCCGCGATCATCGACGTGACCGCGATGGCCGAGCGCCCCGACGTCGAGCTGTTCGGGCCGATCCTGCAGGTGGTCCGGGTGTCGGACTTCGATCAGGCGATCGCACAGGCCAATGCCTCGCGCTATGGCCTCGCCGCATCGCTGGTGGGGGGCACGCCGCAGGAGTACAACCGCTTCTGGGCCAACGTGCGCGCCGGAATCGTCAACTGGAACCGGCCTACGATCGGCCCCAGCCATGCGGCGCCGATGGGCGGCGTGGGGCTTTCGGGCAATCACCGGCCGACCGGGTTCTATGCGGCGGATTACTGCGCCTATCCGGTCGCTTCGGGCGAGATGGAGCAACCGCGCGCGGTGATCGGCGTGGGTTTGCGGTAGAAGCGCCCATCACTCGTCATTGCGAGCGCAGCGAAGCAATCCAGGGCTGTTAAGCTCCGCCCTGGATTGCTTCGCTGCGCTCGCAATGACGAACCGGGGAGGTACGGACTGGGTGCGTGCCTCTCACTTCCCGCTGGTAACGAGGTCCACTTCGGTCAGCCCGCTGTCCAGCTTGCGCGCGTAGACCACGTAAGCCTTGCCGTCCTTGCGGCCGCCCAGCACGCTGTCGCCACCGTCGATCTTGTATTCGGCCCCATATCCGGCCCCGAGCGCCCTGGTGTAGTAGAAGCTCACCACGTCGCTGACGCTCACCGGCGTCGCGAAGTTGACCACGCGCAGCGCGCAGCCCTGACCGTCGATCCCGGCCGCTTCCTGCACCGCCCCGCGCGGATAGACCGGCAGTTCGGCGGGCAGCTTGGCCGCCCAGGTGTTGGAATACTGCACCTTGGCCGAGCAGTCCGCCTTGGCGACCTTCGCCTCCGCAGCGACTTGCGCGGCAGTGGCAGCCCCGGCAGCGAGCGCCGCGCCCCCGCCCTGCGCCGGACTAGGGGCGGGCTTGAGCGCGCCGCCGGCAAGCTGCGCCGCCTGCTTCTTGGCGGCGGCGATGGCCTCGGGCGTGCGGTCCTGCGCGGGGACGGTGATCCGGCGCCCCTCGGCGGAGACAGCCGCGCCCTGATCCCCCGCCATCTCGGGATCGACCATGATCTGGTCGCCGAGCGCGCCATTGAGCGCCGGATCGGTATCGGCCGGGTCCGGCTGCTTGTCGCCCGAGCCGCAGCCTGCAAGCATCAGCGTGCCCATCAGGCTCAGAACGGTCATTCGGGCCAGAGTCTTCATCGTCGCGGTTCCTTCGGGTGCGGCAGCAAGGTCCTGCTACCCGCAATAGCTTAGGAAAACGCGAAAAGTCGCAAAGGTGCCAGCGGTGGAATCCTCTCGTCCCATTTCGGGATGGTCGGTGCGCCTTGCATTACAAACGCGGCACCGGCCCACGCCCCCACCCGACCTCCCACGGAAGTATACTTAATGGGAGGTCGGGTGGGGGCGCGGGCCGGTGCCGCTCGAAAATGCCCTGCTGGGCATTTTCCAAACGAACGACGAGGGCGCCTGCACGAATGCGGGCGCCCTCCCGCCCGAGCTGTTCAGGCCCGGACGGTTCCCCCGCAAGTCGCCGTACGTGCGGGGAAAGCTGTTCTGTCGAATGCCTTAGCGGCAGCGCGATCCGCCGCGGTCGACCTCGCGGCCGAGCAGGGCACCGGCGGCCGCACCGAGCACGGTGCCGACAGTCCGGTCACGGCCGCCGTCGATCTCGCGGCCCAGCAGCGCGCCGCCCGCACCGCCGATCAGCAGGCCGGTGGTGCCGTTGCCCCGGCGGCAGTAGTAACGGCCGTCGTTGCCGCGCCACGAGCTGCGGCGATAATCATCGCGATAACGGTCGTCACGATAGCGATAGCTGTCACGGTTGCCGTAGCCGCGGCGATAATCCTCGCGCGAGTAACGATAGCGGTCGCGGCCATGCTCGTAGGTCTGCTCGCCCGGCGCGGTAAAACCGTTGCCGTAAGGGGCGATGGCGGCCGAAGCAGGCAGTGCGACGGTCAGGCTGGCAGCGGCTGCGGCGATGGCCGAGGCCTTGAAGAATGCGTTCATCTCAACTCTCCTCTTCTAAGGAAGCGAACCGGCCATCCGAGTCGATCCGCCTTACACATTCATCTTTAAGCCTTCGATTCTGAACGAACCGCAACGCGCTTGTCAGGATTTGATTTTGCGACGAGCCGTTGGCGCACAGGCGATGGAGCGAGTGGTTGCCCCCGTTCCGGCGCCCTTCTAAGGGGCATGCACGGCGGATACCCCCGACCGCCGGGAGAGATATGCAGCCGATGCCCGAGACAATGCCCCGCCAAATGCCCCGGCACTCGCCTTCCGTTTCCGGTCTGCTTCCGGCATTCGGCGCCTACGGCATCTGGTGCCTGTTCCCGCTCTACTTCGCGCTGTTGAAGGACGTCGCGCCGTTCGAGGTGGTCGTCTGGCGCCTGATGTGCACGCTGCCGTTCTGCCTCATCGCGGTCGCCGTGTTGCGGCAAGGCCCGGCACTGCGGGCGGCGCTGACCAACCCGCGCACCCTCGCCACGCTGGCGCTGAGCGGGTTCCTGATCGGCGCGAACTGGCTCATCTATGTCGTCGCGATCATGGAGGGCCACGTGCTCGCGGCTAGCCTAGGCTATTACATCAATCCGCTGATGAACATCCTTGCGGCGACGGTCTTCCTCAAGGAGAAGCTGACGCGGCGACAGTGGATCGCCGTGGCCCTCGCGACGATCGGCGTGGCGCTGCTGGCGAAGGGCGCTCTCGATACCTTGTGGATCAGCCTGATGCTGGCGCTGAGCTTCGCGTGCTACGGCCTGGCCCGCAAGCTCGCGCCGGTGGCCGCGCTGCCGGGCCTGACGGTCGAGACGCTGGTGCTGTTCGTGCCCGCGCTCGCCCTGATGTGGTGGCAGATGCAGGCGCCGGGCGGGCTGGCGATGGGCTCCTCGACGCGGATCAGCCTGCTGCTGCTCTGCGCCGGGCCGCTGACCGCGATTCCGCTGATGCTCTTCGCCACCGCCGCGCGCGCCCTGCCCTTCTCGGTGCTGGGCTTTATCCAGTTCGTGACGCCGACCGGGTTGTTCCTGATGAGCGTGTTCATCTTCCACGAGCCGCTGAGGCCGATCCAGCTGGTCTGCTTCGCCTTCATCTGGGCGGCCGTCGGCGTATTCTGCTGGGACATCCTGTCTCGCAGGAACTGATTGGCGGGGGCTTCGACAAGCTCAGCCTGAGCGGGGCCGGGAAGTTTTCACCACCCCCCGCTCACCCTGATCTTGTCGAAGGGCTCAGAGCGCCCCGGCGAACCGCAGCGCCTCGCCCTGTGCCTCGTTGGCAAGCTGGCCTTCCCACATCGCCGAGTGCCCGCGCACGATGGTGCCGACGACGCGGCCTTCCAGTTCCATCCCGGCGAAAGGCGTCCAGCCGCAGCGGCTCTCGCCCCATTCCTCGGTCACCGTGAAAGTGCCCTTGCGGTCGACCACGGTGAAGTCCGCGTCATAGCCCACCGCAATGCGGCCCTTGCCGACGAGACCGAACACGCGCTGCACCCCCGAAGAGGTCATGTCGATCAGCCGCTCCAGCGTCATGCGCCCCTTGGCGACATGGTCGAGCATCAGCGGCAGCAGGGTCTGTACGCCCGGCATCCCCGAGGGGCTGTTCGGATAGGTCTTGGCCTTTTCCTCGCGCGTGTGCGGCGCGTGGTCGGAGCCGATCACGTCGGGCACGCCCGCGCGCAGCCAGTGCCACAACCCGTCGCGGTGCGCGGCCGAGCGGATCGGCGGGTTCATCTGCGCGAAGGTGCCGATCCTGGGATAGGCGTCCTCGGCCGCCAGCGTCAGGTGCTGCGGAGTCACCTCGCAGGTCGCGACATCGCGGTGCTGGGCGATCAGCTCCAGCTCGGCCGGAGTGGTGATGTGCAGGATGTGGATCGGGCGGCGCGCCTCGCGGGCGAGGCGCAGGATGCGCTTCGTCGCCAGCATCGCGCTTTCGTCGTCGCGCCAGACCGGGTGGCTGGAGGGGTCGCCCTCCACCCGCAGGTCCTTGCGCGCGTTCATCCGCGCCTCGTCCTCGGCATGGATGGCGACGCGGCGGCGGCCGTGGGCCAGCACGCGGGCGAGCTGCTCGTCCTCGGCCACCAGCAGGCTGCCGGTCGAGGCGCCCATGAAGATCTTGACGCCCGCCGTACCGGGAATGCGCTCGAGGTCCGCCAGCGCGACCGCATTGTCGGCCGTAGCGCCTACGTAGAACGCGTGATCGCAGTACATCCGGTGATGCGCGCGCTTCAGCTTGTCGAGAACGCGCTCCTCGGTATCGGTATTGGGGTTGGTATTGGGCATCTCGAACACCGCCGTGATGCCGCCCATCACCGCCGCGCGGCTGCCGGTCTCAAGGTCTTCCTTGTGCTCCAGCCCCGGCTCGCGGAAGTGGACCTGGCTGTCGATGACGCCGGGCAGCACGTCGAGCCCGGTGCAGTCGATCCGCTTCGCTGCGTCCGGGTAAGAGCCGACGCCGAGGATCTTGCCGTCACGCACCGCGACGTCGGCAACCACCGGGCCGCTCGGCGTATGGACGGTGCCGCCGGAAAGGACGAGTTCGGGTGCGGTTGCAGTCATCTGGGACGGCCTTTCTGCGGCAATTTCACGAAGAAGGCCGACCTAGGCCCCTCTCCCGCCGCTTTCAAGGCAATCCCGTCGAGGCGGCCGGTCAGGTCCTGAGGCGGCCCGCCAGCCCCGCCAGCACCTTGTCCTGCGCATCGAGCAGCGCGGCGACTTGCGCGCGGGCGTCGGCGATGGCCTTGACCTCGGGCGTTTCCTCGACCGGCGCCTTGTCGCGCGCGTCGGCATAAAGAACGTCGAGTTCGGCGAGCGCGGTCATGCCCGAGGAGCGGCTCGATTCGAGCTTTGCCAGGGCGACGCTGGCAACGCTCCACGAATCGCTGCCGGTGGAACCTGCCGCGGCACTCGCCCGCTCGGCGGCGGGGCGATTGGACTGGAACTGACGATCCGCCTGCTCCGCGATTTTCACGAGGCCGGCAAGGCGCGTGACGAGATCGGCGCTCGCTGGGGGCAGCGCCGGAGCAGCCTGCCCCGAATCTCCGGGCGCGGCGCTGGCGGTGCCGCTGACGCGCTCGACGTCGCGCTGCGCCAGCGAGGGATAGCCACCGGAAGACGAGCAAGCCGTCATGGCGAGGGAAAGAACGCCGCACAGGATGGCGGGGGCGGTCAAACGGACTTTCGCGCAGATCATCAGGCTGCCATAGCACGGCCGACGCGAAGCGGGAGAGGCTTTGGACCGCCGAAACGGCCCCAGTCACCACCAAGTCCTTGGTTGACACGAATCGGCCCATACCCTAACGGCACCCATCTTTCCGGCACCTCGCATCACGCGGGGCGGTCGGCACGTCGCCCGAAAAGTTCCATGGTCCTTCGGGACCTGAGCGGCCGGGGCAGGTTTGTTTCGGCTCGTTTCGGGCATTTTTGAGATTAGGTAAGGGCACCATGTTCGCAGTTGTGCGCACGGGCGGCAAGCAGTACCGGGTTGCCGCCGGAGACAAGATCGCGGTCGAGAAGCTGGCTGGTGAAGCCGGTGACAAGATCACCCTGGGTGACATCCTGCTCGCAGGCAAGGACGGCGAAGTCGCGGACATCGCGAACGTGACCGTCGCCGCCGAGATCATCGCCCAGGCGAAGAGCGAGAAGGTCGTGGTGTTCAAGAAGCGCCGCCGCCACAACTATCGCCGCAAGGCAGGCCACCGCCAGCAGATGACCCTGCTGCGCATCGTGTCCGTCGGCTGACCCCAGAATTCGGAGTAACCAGCAATGGCACATAAGAAAGCAGGCGGTTCGTCGCGTAACGGTCGCGACTCCGCAGGACGCCGTCTCGGCGTCAAGAAGTTCGGCGGTCAGGAAGTGATCGGCGGCAACATCATCGTCCGTCAGCGCGGCACCCGCGTGTACCCGGGCGTAAACGTCGGTCTTGGCAAGGACCACACCCTGTTCGCTCTCGCGGAAGGCCGCGTGCGCTTCCACGACGGCAAGCAGGGCCGCAAGTACGTCTCGGTAGACGTCATGGCGGAAGCCGCCGAGTAATCGGATGGTCTCTGTAAGGGCCATCCTGACGGGATGGCCCCGCTGATTCTCCCAGGAGAATCAGCAGAATGAGGGAGAGGGCCCCGCCCGTCTCCCTCTTTTCGTATCTCCCTCCAGCGTGTCCGGGAACCGACACGGCGACTTCGGGTTGCACCGCGCACGGTGCGGCGGCGATGGCGCGCGTCCCCTCGGATCTGTTGCGATTACCGCCTTGTAACCACGGGCGTAATTGCAGTGTCACGCCGGCCCGCTAAGCGCGCGCCGGGGGTTGGAGTAACGAAGATGTTCATTCGCAGCGAAAGGCTGTTCCTGCGCCCTGCCTGGCCGGAGGATCGCGACGAGCTGATGGTCCGGATCGGCCATGAAGCCGTCGTGAGCAACCTCGCCCGCGTGCCCTGGCCCTATACGGCCGAGGACGCCCGCGCCTTCGTCGAAAAGCCGCAGGATCACCGCCTTCCCAGCTTCCTCGTCACCGCGCCCGGTGCCGAAGGTGCCCGTATCGTCGGCGGCTGCGGCCTGTCGATGCTCGATGGCGAGGTCAACCTCGGCTACTGGATCACGCCCGACGAACAGGGACGCGGCTATGCGACCGAGGCCGCCCGCACCCTGCTGTCGCTGACCCGCGCACTCGGCCACGACCGCGTCGTGGCGCACCACTTCGTGGACAATGCCGCATCGGGCCGGGTGCTCGAGAAGGTCGGTTTCAGCCGCACAGGTCGTGTTGCCGAGCGTTTCAGCCGGGCACGGGGCTATGCCAGCCCCTCGCGCGAGCACGAGATCGTGTTCGAGAGCCCGGCCGATTGCGGCGGCGGCGATTCGATGAATCGCCGATGCGCGGCCTGATCCCTCCCATTAACCACTGAAAACGGCGCTAGGGGTAATCCCCTGGCGCCGTTCTCATATCCGGTTAACCGGCGCCTGCGACGATTTCATCGCTGATCGCGAAGGATTCGCACCAAACTGCGTGCATCTGCGCCGACTTGCGTGCATGATCCGAGTCGCAGGGCACTAGCACGACGGAGAACCGTGGAATGTTCGTCCGCACGGAGAGGTTGTTTTTGAGACCGGCATGGCCGGAAGACTTCGACGATCTTGTCGAGGCTCTTTCGGACGATGACGTTCAGCGCACTGTCGACGTGGCTCCTTTGCCCCGTTCGGCGGAGGAACTGCGCATCTATCTGGACCGGCCGCGAGATCCGCGCCTTCCCCATTTCTTCATGTATCTGCGCGCGCCCGGCGGGCCGCAACTGGTCGGAAGTATAGGGTTGGGTCGGAGCGACAGCGCGCTCGGCGCCAAGGAGATCGAGGTCGGCTACTGGATCGTCCCGAGATATCGGGGTCGCGGCTATGCCGGAGAGGCCTTGCGTGCGGTGGTGAACCAGGCGCGCTCGCTCGGCCATCTGCGGGTCATCGCCAGCCACTTCGCCGACAGCCGGGGCACGCAGCAGGTGCTGGAAAGCGCCGGCTTCCACGATACCGGGCAGGTACGGTCGCGCTACAGCGCCTCGCGGGCGATGGAGCACCCGGCGCGCATCTACGTCGCCGATCTCGACCGGCGCCTGAGCCCGCGCATGGAAATGGCCGGAGCCGCCTGACAGGCTGCTCCGGTGCGTTGCCTCAGGCTTCTGCGGCGATCCACTTGGGCATGACGTCGGCCGGGATGTCCTCCACCCGCAGGTGATCCACCGCGAGCCCCAGTTCGGGGTAGGCGGCGCGGCGGCGCTTGTCGTCCGAACGGGCCAGCGGCACCACCACGAGGCGGCGGTTGACCTTCTGGCGCCAGTTCATGCGCGCGGTGTTCTCCTGCCCGACGTAGCAGCCCTTGGTGAAGCTGACGCCGTGCAGGTCCGCCGCGTTGCATTCGAGCCAGAGCGTTTCGCCATCGCCCAGTTCCGCGCGGCCTTCGGGCACCCGCAGCGCCAGACGGTGGGCACGCCAGGCGGCGTCTGCGCCGGTCTCTTCCTCGGCCGGATCGGTGGCATCGACCACCGCGACCCAGCGCTCCCCAAGAGCATGGAGGCGCGGGTCCGGAGCGGCGCCGTCGCCCGTGTGCGGCCGCCAGTGCACGGCGAGCCGGTCGTCGCGGGCAATGTCGATCGCCTTGCGCAGCCGGTACATCGACAGGCGCTTCACCAGCGCGTCGGCGACTTCGGCCTCGCAGTCGATGAGCAGCCCCTTGCCGCCCGGCCAGACGATGAAGTCAAACAGCGCCTTGCCCTGCGGCGTCAGCAGCCCCGTCCAGACTGGCAGGGTTCCCGCCACGTCCGAGGTCACGAGCCCCTGCAGGAAATCGACGACGTTCTCATTCGAATCGGGGCGCGGGGAAAGCCGGATCACGGCACGGTCAAACAGGCGGGTAGCGGTCATGCGCCCTAAGTGGAGCAGCCCGAACCGCCCCGCAAGACCCTCACTTGGTCGATGGACATTTCGCGAGACGTTCGCGCATTTCGTCGAGCACCCAGACAGCGGCGGGGCCGGGCCGGCTGTCCTTGCGCCACAGCGCCACGAGCGCGTAATCGAGCGCGGACCGCTCGGGCAGCTTCAGTTCCACGAGGGTGCCTGCCTCCAGGTCCGCCCTCACGGCATGGCGCGGCATCGAGCCCCAGCCGATGCCCTCCTTGAGCAGCGCATGTTTGGCGCCGAGGTCCGCCAGACGCCACGAGCGCGGGCTGAACACGGAGAAATCGCGCCCCTCCGTCAGCGGCGAACGGTCGGTCAGGACAAGTTGCAGGTGCTTGCGCGTCTCGCCCGGCTCGATCCGCTCGAACTTCGCGAGCGCGTGGTCGGGGGCGGCGACGGGAACCATCTCGACCGAGCCGATCGTCTCGCGCTCGATCTCCGCAAGGTCCATGATGTCCGGCCCGGCGATACCCAGCGTTGCGCGCCCGTCGAGCACCAGCGCGGCGACAGCGCCCAGCGCCTCAATGTGGAGGCGCAGCGGAACCGTCGGAAAACGCACCTGAAAGTCGCGCAACAGGCGGGCGAGCACGTTGCCCGGCACCATCACGTCCACCGCCAGCGACAGCTCCGCCTCCAGCCCCTGCCGCAGACTGCGGACCTTGGCGAGCAGGGCGTCGACGTCGTCGGAGATCGCGTGCGCCTCGGACAACAGCGCGCGACCGGCCTCGGTCAGCTGCGGACGACGCGAGCCTTCGCGGTCGAACAGGCGCACGTCGAGCTGGCTTTCGAGCTGGGCGATAGCGTAGCTGACCACCGAAATCGCGCGGCCAAGTCGCCTGGCGGCTGCATTGAAACTGCCCTCTTCCACCACGGCCAGAAAGCACCGCAAGTGATCGAGACTGGGCGGGACGACGTCGACCATTCAACTTTCCTGAATAATTCAGCCGAGTTTATCACAATTTCGCGATAGCCACGCAAGGGCTACATGGCACTCAACAGGGCCTTAACGGCACCTAACGCATACAAAGGAGTGCCCCATGATCGAACTGCGTCCCTTCGAGAGCATCGGCGCCGCCAATCACGGATGGCTCGATGCCCGCCACCATTTCTCCTTCGCCGACTACCATGATCCGGCGCGCACCAACTGGGGTCGCCTGCGGGTCTGGAACGACGACACCATCGCGGCCCGGTCGGGCTTCCCGCCGCACCCGCACCGCGACATGGAGATCGTCACTTATGTCCGCACCGGCGCGATCACGCACAAGGACAGCCTGGGCAACACCGGCCGCACCGGCGCGGGCGACGTCCAGGTTATGAGCGCCGGCACCGGCATCCAGCACTCGGAGTACAACCTCGAGGACGAGGCGACGACGCTGTTCCAGATCTGGATCATCCCCGACCGCCGCGGCGAGCAGCCGAGCTGGGGCGCCCGTCCCTTCCCCAAGGAGGACCGTTCGGGCCAGTTCGTGACCTTGGCAAGCGGCATCGCCGGGGACGACGACGCCCTCCACATCAACGCCGAGGCGCGCGTGCTGGGCGCGACGGTGAAGGCGGGCGACACGGTGACTTACGCCACCGACGCCGCGCGCCACAGCTACCTCGTCCCCGCCACCGGCCGCATCCGGGTCGGTGACGTGGAAGCCAATGCCCGCGACGGCGTGGCCATCACCGGGCTCGACACGATCACCGTGACCGCTCTCGAAGACGCGGAACTGGTGCTGGTGGACGCAGCCTGACATAGCGCGGGGGGGTGATTCGAAAGGATTGCCCCCCTGCTTGCGCACTCTCCCTAAGCCCTTAGCAGACAAGGACATATTTCGATGACCGGACGTATCGCCAATCCCAAGATCGAGAAGCTCATCGTCGACCGCTGGAGCCCCCGCGCCTTCGACGGCAGCGAGATGCCGCAGGAAGACCTCGACGCGATCCTCGAAGCCGGTGGCTGGGCGCCCTCGGCCTATAACGTGCAGCCCTGGACCTTCCTCTACGCCAAGAAGGGCGACGCGAACTGGGACCTGTTCCTGTCGGGCCTGATCGACTTCAACGCCGGCTGGGCCAAGGAAGCCTCGGCGATCGTCTATGTCGTCTCCGACAAGTTCTCGCGCTCGGACAAGGGCACTTTCGAGAACCACAGCCACAGCTTCGACGCCGGCGCCGCCTGGGTGCTCGCCGCGATCCAGGCGCAGGCGCTGGGCTACCACACCCACGGCATGACCGGCCTGAAGTTCGGCGAGGCCGAAGCCGCGCTCGGCATCCCGGAAGACCATCGCCTCGAAGCCGCCTTCGCCATCGGCAAGCAGGGTGACAAGTCGGTCCTGCCCGATTTCCTGCAGGAGCGCGAAGTCGCCAGCGACCGCAAGCCGCTGGCCGAGATCGCCAAGGCCGGCAAGTTCGCCTGATCATTTCGACGCCCGCACCCCTCCCCCCTCCAGTGCGGGCGCTCATCGGCCCGGTCCTCCCAACGGAGGGCCGGGCTTTTTGATTCGCCCAATGATCTTCCCGCCGCCCTGAAATCGCCTTGATCGCATGGCCTCCTGCTCTCCATGCCGATCGCCGACCTCCCGCCCGAACCGCCCGCGATCGCAGCGCCGCTGTTCGACCTTGCGCAGATGCCGCAGGACGGGACGGTCGATCTCCATGCCGTCAAGCCGCGCTGCCCGGTCGGCCGCCCCGGAGAAATCGTCGTCTGCGCGACCAACCCGGAAAAGGAGCGCCTGCGTCCGCTTCCCGATACTTACGAAACGCCGGACGGCCTGCCCCGCGCGCAGATGGGCCTGAGCGAAAACTCCTCGCTCGGCGTCGAGCTTGATTCGGCGACGCTGGGCAGCGGGCAAGTCAGCAACCGGGCGATGGTGCGCTACAAGCTGAAGTTCTGATAGCCCGCCTATCGCAATGCGAGGCAAATCCGGGCTCGTCACCCGCACCGCTCTGCGCCATAGCGCCGCCATGGTCCGGCACATTCATTCCCTGCGCCTCCACGCCCTCGGCCGTCTGGGCTGGGCGCGCGGCGCGATCGGCGCGGCGCTGGGGATCGCGCTTTCCGGCTTCGCGACATGGGCCCTGCTCGGCGGCCATCAGGCCCACGCCCTGCCCTTCCTCGTCGCGCCGCTGGGCGCCTCGGCGGTGCTGGTGTTCTGCGTTCCGGCGAGCCCTCTCGCGCAGCCGTGGTCGGTGATCGGCGGAGACCTGCTCTCGGCCGCGATCGGCATTTCGATCGGGCACCTGATCGGCAATCCGTGGCTGGGCGGGAGCATCGCGGTGGGGCTTGCCATCGCGGCGATGTCGGTGGCCCGCTGCCTCCATCCGCCGGGCGGTGCCTGCGCCCTGCTCTGCGCGCTCGGCGCGGGCGGGCAGGTGCCGTGGGACGCGACGCTGATGATCCCGATCGGCGCCAACGTGCTGGTGCTGTGCAGCTTCGGCTGGCTCTACAACAACTTCACCGGTCACGCCTGGCCGCATGTCGCGCCGCCCCCGCCGATTCCCGTCTCCACGCGTGAGGACGTCGTCGCGGTGCTGGAGGAATGGGACGAAGTGCTCGACGTGGACGTCGATGATCTCGACGCCTTCGTGCAGGCGGTGCTGCGACGCCGGGCGTCCTGACGCGAAAAGTCCCACCCCCCGGCCAGAAGGGTGGGACTCCCCGAACGTTCCGACGCAGTCTGCCTGAAGGGCTCCCAGCCCGGTGAACCAGATTCAGGCAGGCCCCGCGTCAGGTGAAGGCGACGATGATCGCGACCGCCAGGCCCCAGCACAGGATCAGCACGGGTAGCGTGAGAACCTGGACGGCCGCTTCGCCCGCCGTGAGCCTTCCGTTCAGAGTGTCGATGCCGCGTGCGGCAAGCTGGCCCCATGTTGGCGCGGCGGCATCGTTGTGGGGTTTCATCTTCACCCAGTACCCGGCCAGCTCGAACGCCATGAGGACGAACCCGGCGAAGATGACCATCGGGATGGCCAGTTCCGGGTTCATGAACGTGGCGGCCATGACACCGATGAAGGCGAGGTAGAGCGCGACCGTGGCGACATAGAAGCCGGTCGGCAGGCCGAAGCTGCGGTCTACTCCAAAGTGCATTGGCGTGCGGGCGGGAACGGCCGTGACCGTAGCCAGACCCTGAAGCTGCTGCCGGGTAAGACGTTGGGACATGATGCTGATCTCCTTGGGTGATCGGCATATGCGCGCCTTCGCGCCATGATTCGTTGATGCGGGTCAAATGCGGCGAAGATTGTGAGTGGGGGAGGCCAGCAATGCGAAGGCTCCCCCTCTCTCGTCATTGCGAGCGCAGCGAAGCAATCCAGGGCCGCGTAAACCGCCCTGGATTGCTTCGCTGCGCTCGCAATGACGAGGCAGGTTTCTATTTACTCCGGCCTCGCGCGATCTCACCCCCAGCGCGCAATATCCTCGAAGTCTTGCTCCCGCGGTTCGATCCAGCGCCATTGGCCGCCGGTCTTCTCGCGCTTCCAGAACCACGATTCGCTCTTGAGGTGGTCCATCGCGAAGTCCGCCGCCGCAAAGGCATCGCGCCGGTGCCGGGCAGCGGCGGCAACAAGCACGATCGGCTCGGCCGGGAGCATCACCCCGCTGCGGTGGATAACCAGCAGCCCGTCAAGCGCCCAACGCCCGCGCACGCGCATCGCCAGATCTTGCATCGCCGGAAGCGTCAGCGGGTCATAGTGCCGCAGTTCCAGCGCCTCGCAGCCCGCGCCCTCACGCACTTGCCCAAGGAAGCTGACGATCCCGCCCGCTTGCGGGTGCGCGGCGGTGAAGGCGCTCAGTTCCGCTGCCGGATCGAAGCCGGACGTCAGCAGGCGAACGTCGGACATGTCAGCCACCGGAAACCGGCGGCAGGAAGGCCAGTTCGTCGCCCTCTGCCAGCACCACGCCGCCCTTTTCGGCGATCAGCGCGCCGTTGAGCGCCACTTTCACCCGGACACCGGCGACGGTTTCGACCAGTTCGGGCGCGCAATGCTCGGAGAGGTGAGCGAGCAGCCCCGCCCAGCCGAGTGGTACATCGACGCTGATGCCATCCGTCCCCGCCAGCTCCTCAAGCCGTCCGAGGAACACCAGTTTCGCAGTCATCTCACCCACCCGTCATCGACATGTGCCGCGCCAGCGCAGGCGCCTCGCCGCGTCCGTCGATCGCGAAGTGATGGCGCTCAGGCTTGATCCGCATCGCCGTGTCCAGCGCCGCCGACAAAGCGCCTTGCGGATCGTCCGAACGCAGCGCCGCGCGCAGGTCCACCTGCTCATTGCCGCCGAGGCACGCATAGAGCTGCCCCGTCGCGGTGACGCGGATGCGGTTGCAGCCCTCGCAGAAGTTGTTTGTCAGCGGGGTGATCACGCCGAGCCGTCCGCCGGTTTCCGCGACGTCCCAGTAACGCGCCGGGCCGCCGGTGCGGTGCCCGCTCGGCGCAAGCGTCCAGCGCCGGGCCAGATCCTCCTGCACCGCGACGAGCGGCAAGTAGTGGTCGAAGCGGTCTTCCTCCACTTCGCCCAGCGGCATGACCTCGATCAGCGTCGCCTCGAAGCCCTGCGCGTGCGCCCAGGCGACGATATCGGCGATCTCGTGCTCGTTGATGCCCTTGAGCGCCACCGTGTTGAGCTTGACCTTCAGGCCCGCCGCCTTCGCCGCCGCCAGCCCCTCCAGCACCTGCGGCAGCGAATCGCGCCGGGTCAGCCGCGCGAAAGCCTCGCGGTCGAGGGTATCGAGCGAAACGTTGATCCGTCGCACCCCCGCCGCGCGCAGATCGTCGGCGAATTCGGCGAGGCGGGTGCCGTTGGTGGTGAGGGTCAACTCTTCCAGCCCACCCTGCCCGTCATCCGCGCCGATCCGGCGGCCGAGCGCCCGGACGAGGTCGATCATGTCGCGCCGGACCAGCGGTTCGCCGCCGGTCAGCCGCAATTTGGTGATACCGCGTGCGATGAAGCCGAGGGCAAGGTCGTGCATCTCGTCGAGCGTCAGCACGTCCTTCTTGGGAAGGAACGTCATCCGCTCCGGCATGCAGTAGGCGCAGCGCAAGTCGCAGCGGTCGGTCACCGACAGGCGCAGGTAGGTGATCCTGCGCTGGAACTGGTCGACGAGGGGCTGCGGCGTGCTCATTCGGACGGATATAGCACTCCGCCCGCGCCCTTGCCATTGAGCGGTAGTAATTGTCCCGTCACACCGCCTGCACCGTCAAGCCAGCGTTGCGCCGCTGCCACAGCCTCCCGCCCACCTGCTCCGGCGTCGCTCTCGACGGCATTGACCCGCGAAGGTGCGAAGCGGCGGGCAAGGCCCTGCACGGCGGCAAGGCGCCAGGCGCGGTGCTCGTGATTCGCGGGCAGGAAAACCAGCGTCAGCGGATCGGCGCCGCCCGACAGCGTCGCCTCGATCCCGGGCAGCAGGCGGGCATGGAAATCGGCCGCAGCCTCGAGCGCGTCGTCCGACAGCGGCCCGAGATGGAGCAACTCGTTCAACGACGTTCCCGCGTCAGGGTCATGCCGATCAGTTCGTTGACCTCGGTGAGCGCCAGCTTGACGATCTTCACCGTCACCGCCTCGACCCGCTCGTCCTGCAGGAACAACGTCTCACAGACGTGGTCGGCGACCGCCTCGATCAGCTTGAAGTGGACACCCTGTGGCAGCGCTTCCGACGCCGCGAACTTGAGGTCCATGTAGTTCTTGCTCGCCGTCAGCGGCGTGTCAGGGGCGTAGTGGTCCGCAGGCCGCAGCTTCACCGTGATGGTGAAACGCAGGGGCTGCGGCTTGCCGGTTTCCTCCGAGTAGATGCCGGTGAGGACATCCTGCTCGAAATCGGCGACTTCAAGGATCAGCGAATCGGCCATGATGTGGGCGCCTTTAGGATATCATCGCTCGCAACGAAAACATTTCGTCATTGCGAGCGTAGCGAAGCAATCCAGGGCAGCACAAACCGCGCTGGATTGCTTCGCTACGCTCGCAATGACGAAAGTGATTGGGGCTACTCGGGATTGGACCAGCGCGCGAAGATCGCGGTCGGCAGCAACCGCCCCTCACCGTCTTCCCGCACCGACAGGTCGCCATGCTCGATCTTCCCGGGAAGTCCGGCGAACAGCTCGTCCATCAGCCCGGCCAGCGCCAGCGAGGACATGCGCACCGCATAGACCGTCAGGAACAGGAACCGGCTGTCAGCATCGAGCAGCTTGCGGCAATCGGCGAGAAGCCCCGGAAGGTGCTCTTCCAGACGCCAGGTCTCGCCGGTGGGGCCGCGCCCGAACTTGGGCGGGTCGAGGATGATGCCGTCGTAACGCTTCTCACGCCGGACTTCGCGCGCGGCGAACTTGGCCGCGTCGTCGATCATCCAGCGCACCGGGCGGTCCTGCAGCCCCGCCAGAGCGGCGTTCTCGCGCGCCTGCGCGACGGACTTCTTGGACGCATCCACATGCGTCACCGGGCCATGGGCCGACAGCGCAAGAGTGCCGACGCCGGTATAGCCGAACAGGTTCATCGTGCTGGCATCGGTGCGCCCGGCCAGCATCCCGCGCATCCAGTCCCACACCGGCGCCATGTCCGGGAAGAAGCCGAGATGACGGAACGGGGTGCACTGCGCGGTGAACGAAACTTCGTTCCACGCCAGCGGCCAGCCATCGCGCGGCACGGCCTTGTCGAACTGCCAGCGGCCACCGCCGTCCTCGTCCGAACCAGGCACGAACTCGCCATGGGCGTCCCAATGCTCGCTCCGCGGAGTCCACATCGCCTGCGGTTCGGGGCGCACGAAGCGGTAGTCGCCGTAGCGCTCCAGCTTGCGTCCGTGGCCCGAATCGACGAGGCCGTAATCCGCCCAACCCTCTCCGGCGAGGATCAGCGGCTCTGTGACAAGCTCAGCCATCAGACTTTCGGGCTGGCGTGCGCCGCCACGAATTCGGTCACGGCCTCGAAGGTGCCGGGCAGCGTTTCGTACTTTTCCTCACGCTCGAACAGGTCGCCCACGCGGGTCGGCAGGGTCGGGCGCTGGCCGGTGGCGCGCTCGACCGCCTCGGGGAACTTGGCGGGGTGCGCGGTCGCCAGCGTGACGACCGGCACGCTCGCGTCGATGCCCGCCGTGCGCGCGGCGAAAAGACCGCAGGCGGTGTGCGGGTCGATCAGTTCGCCGGTCGCCTCGTAAGCCCAGCGGATGGTCGATGCCATTTCGTCCGCATCGGCGCGCGCCGACGAGAACAGCGCCGATGCGCCCTCACGCTGCGCGTTGGTCAGCTGCATCGCCTTGGTAGCCTCGAACCCGGCCATCTGCTCGGCCAGAGCCTTGCCGTCGCGGCCGCCGAGGTCGAACAGCAGGCGCTCGAAGTTCGAGGACACCTGAATGTCCATCGACGGCGCGGCGGTCGGCGTCACCGTCCCCTGCGAGTAATCACCCTCGGCCAACGCGCGGTGGAGAATGTCGTTCACGTTGGTCGCGACGATCAGCCTCTCGACCGGCAGACCCATCTGCGCCGCCACATAGCCCGCGAAAACGTCGCCGAAGTTGCCCGTCGGCACCGAGAACGCCACCTTGCGATGCGGTGCACCCAACTGCAGCCCGGCCGCGAAGTAATACACCACCTGCGCCATCAGGCGCGCCCAGTTGATCGAGTTCACCGCGCCGATGGCGAAGCGATCGGTCATGCCCTTGTCGTTGAATACGCGCTTCACGATCGCCTGCGCGTCGTCGAAGTTGGCGTGCTCCAGCGCGATGTTGTGCACGTTGGGCGCCAGCACCGTCGTCATCTGGCGGCGCTGCACGTCCGAAACGCGGCCCTTGGGGTGGAGCATGAAGATGTCCACCTTCGCACGCCCCGCAACCGCGTCAATCGCCGCAGACCCGGTATCGCCCGAGGTCGCACCCACGATCGTCAGGTTGCGATCCGAACGGCCAAGGAACTCCTCGAACAGCAGGCCCAGCAACTGCAGCGCCACGTCCTTGAACGCCAGCGTCGGGCCGTGGAACAGCTCAAGCAACCACTGCTGCGAATCGAGCTGCTTGAGCGGCGTTACGCCGTCATGCGCGAAACGGCCGTAAGCTGCCGTAGTCAGCTCCAGCAGGCGCTCTTCGGTGAGGCTGCCCGCGACGAACGGCGCCATGACCTTGGCGGCCAGCTCGGCATAAGGAAGCCCCGCCCAGCTCGCGATTTCCTCGGCCGAGAAACGCGGCCACTCACGCGGAACGTAAAGGCCACCATCCGATGCGAGGCCGGCAAGCGTCGCGCCTTCGAAATCAAGCGCCGGAGCGCTGCCGCGGGTGCTGATATAGTCCATCGGGCGCGGTTAGCCGTGAAGGCGGGAAATGAAAAGAGCGTGAAGGGTGTGAAGAAGGAAAGAAATGAATCTGGGGCCATCGCCCCAGACCCCGTTACCGTCGAGGTGACGCGCGCAGCCTCCTCCCGCGCCCACGATGAGCCGGGAGACAAAACAGCCTGCGGCGCAATGTGTGGCTGAGGCTGCTGCGCGCCCGACGACGACGGTATGGGGGTCTGGGGCGCCAAAGGTATATGGGGGGCCCCAGGACTTCCTACTTCCTCTTCCTGAGCGCCAGAAAGTAGATAACCAAAGCCGTAACCGCAAAGAAGAACCACTGCCCCGCATACGACAAGTGGTTGTTCGGCAAGTCCGCCGGATCAGGGATCGCGTTTTCCTCCAGCCCGCCGACCGCAGGCATCGCAACGAGGCGCGGGCCGGGCGCGATCATGCCGGTGACCTCCCCGCCCTGCCATGCTCCGGCGTTGGGCTGGAGCGACCAGCCCATCACTACCAGCGCCCTGCCACCGCCCGGCAGCGTGCATTCGGCGGTCTGGGCCACGCCGGGCTCCCCTTTGGCGTTGCTTCCGGCGATGCTGCTCCGGTCGCCTACGCCCGCGCAGACGAGATGGGCGCGGCGATAGAGCAGGTCCTTGCCGACGCCTCGGGATGTCCACTCGACGGGCGCGGGGTTCTTCTGCGCCGCGGCGTAGTGGGCCAGCAGCGCTTCCTTTTCATGGAGGCGGCGCAGTTGCCAAAAGCCCATCGCGATCATCACCGCCACGGCGGCAAGGACGATGAGGGTCGCGAAGACGGGGATGCGGCGCATGTCAGGTCCTGATGCGAAAAAGGCAGCCGAAGCGGTCTTCGGCTGCCTTTTCGGAATGAACGATCTGTTCGATCAGTGCGTGGGCAAATTAATGCGTGGGATAGCCCCAGCCGCCCCAGATGTAGACTGCGACGAAGAGGAACAGCCACACCACGTCGACGAAGTGCCAGTACCATGCCGCCGCTTCGAAGCCGAAGTGCTGGCGGGGCGTGAAGTCGCCGTTGTAGGTGCGCTTGAGGCAGACGATCAGCATGATCGTGCCGACGATCACGTGGAAGCCGTGGAAGCCGGTCGCCATGTAGAAAGCCGAGCTGTAGGTGTTGCCGCCGAAGCCGAACGGGGCATGCATGTACTCGTAGGCCTGAATGCACGAGAACAGCGCGCCGAGCAGGATCGTCGCCCACAGGCCCTTCTTGAGCCCTTCACGATCGCCGTGGATCAGCGAGTGGTGCGCCCAGGTGACGGTGGTGCCCGAGCACAGCAGGATCAGCGTGTTGAGCAGCGGCAGGGCGAAGGGGTCCATGACCGCCTCGATCGCCTTGGGCGGCCACTGTCCGCCGATGACGTCCGCCAGTTCGGATGGGAACAGCGAGAAGTCGAAGAAGGCCCAGAACCAGCCGACGAAGAACATCACTTCCGAAGCGATGAACAGGATCATGCCGTAGCGCTGGTGCAACTGGACGACGGGCGTGTGGTCGCCCGCATGCGCCTCGTTGACGATCTTGGAGAACCACATGAACATCGAGGCCAGCAGGATCGCGAGCCCGGCCCAGGGCACGAAATGGCCGCCGGGCATCTTGTGCATGAACAGCACCATGCCGGTGGTGAAGGTGAAGGCGCCGATCGTCGTCGCCAGGGGCGCGATGTCGGGCGGAAGAATGTGGTAATCGTGGTTCTTCGTACCTGCCATGGTGCCTTCGTCCCCGTTCATCCAATCTCGTGTGCCGTCTGCCGCCCTGTTTTATCATGGCCGACGGTTCTTGGTACTTCGCTTAACTGCCCGTGCGCGGATGGTCCAGTGCCTTTGCGTCCTCCACCCGCGTGACGTGGAAGGTATAGCTCAGCGTGATCTGCTGCACGTCCTTGTTGTCCGGGTCGGTCAGGATCGCCGGATCGACGTAGTAGAGCACCGGCATGCGCACTTCCTCGCCGGGCTTCAGCGTCTGCTCGGTGAAGCAGAAGCACTGGATCTTGTTGAAGTAGCGCGCGGCCTGTTCGGGCTCGACGTTGAAGCTGGCGGTGCCGGTGACGGTCTTGTCGCTGTCGTTCTTGGCCCAGAACAGCGCCATGTCGCGGGCGCCGATTGATACCGTGTCGGTGCGCTGGAGCGGCTTGAACTGCCAGGGCATGTTGCGCTCGACATTGGCGTCGAAACGGATCGATATCGTCCGGCCGCTGTCCTTGACGGTGGCCGCCTTGGCCTCGTCCGCGCGCTGGGTGGTGCCGCCGTAGCCGGTCACCTGGCAGAAGATGCGGTAGAGCGGCACCGACGCGAACCCCAGGCCGAGCATCGCCAGCGCCGCCGAAGCGGCCGTCAGCGCGACCTTGCGGTTGGAGCGGGGTTCGCCCTTTCCGGCCATCAGCCCATCTTCACGATCGAGATGCAGAACACCAGCACCACGAAGGCCGCGAGGCTGAGGCCGAGGGCGCGGTTACGGCTGCGACGGATCTGTTCGATGGTCTTCTGTTCCTGTGGCGCGGGCATGAAACGTCCTCAAAGCGGAATGTAGCGGTCGACCACGAGCGCGGCGAACAGGGCGAAAAGGTAGAGCACCGAGTAGGCGAACAGCTGCTTCTCGGGCTTCATGGCATCGTCATCGCCGCTGCGCGTGCGCAGTCCAACGCGGATCGAGAGGGCGAGGAACACGGTGGAGAGCGCCAGCGCCGAGATGCCGTAGATCGCGCCCGCATGCTCCTTGCCCGGCAGCCACCATGGCAGCGCGCTGAGCGGCAGCAGCAGCACGGCGTAGGCGAGGATCTGGCGGCGGGTCGAGCGTTCGCCCGCGACGACCGGCATCATCGGGATGCCGACCTTGGCATATTCGGTTTTCACGAAAAGCGCGAGCGCCCAGAAGTGCGGCGGCGTCCAGAAGAAGATGATCGCGAAGAGCACGACCGGCATCGTCGAGATATGCCCGGTCGCGGCGATCCAGCCGATCAACGGCGGGAACGCGCCCGCGCCGCCGCCGATGACGATGTTCTGCGGCGTGCGGGGCTTGAGCCAAATCGTGTAGATCACGGCGTAGTAGACGATCGAGATCGCAAGGATCGCGGCGGCCAGCCAGCTGATCGCGAAGCCCATCAGGAACACCGATGCGGCGCACAGGATACCGGCAAAGTCGCGCGCGGTGGTGCGATCGAGCCGGCCCTGCGGCAGCGGGCGCTTGGCGGTGCGCTTCATCCCGGCGTCGATGTCCGCTTCCCACCACTGGTTGAGCGCGGCGGCGCCGCCTGCGCCCATGGCGATGCACAGGATCGCGGTAAAGCCGAGGACGGGGTGGATGCTTTCAGGCGCGGCGAGCAGGCCGCACAGGCCGGTGAAGATCACCAGGCTCATCACGCGCGGCTTGGTCAGCGCGATCAGGTCGCGCCAATCCGCAGGGGCCGCGTTGGCGGCAGGAATCGAATTCGTGGGGGTCATGATGGGCCGCCCATACACCCGGGGACCGATTCAGGCGAGAGCCAGAACGTCTCAGCCCCATCCGGTGAAGGTTAGCGGCCGCCCCGGACAGGTCCGGGGCGGCCCGCAGGGGATCAGTGGTGCACCGTCTCGCCGATGACCGGAAGGGTCTCGAACTGGTGGTACGCCGGCGGGCTGGAGAGCGTCCACTCAAGCGTGGTCGCGCCTTCGCCCCAGTAGTTGTCACCCACCTTCTTGCCTGCGGTGAAGGCGTAGATGATGTTGATGAACCAGATCACCAGGCTGAAGGCCATCACCATGTAGCCCACGGTCGCGATGTGGTTCCAGTGGGTATAGGCTTCCGCGTAGTCCGGATAGCGGCGCGGCATGCCCTGCAGGCCCAGGAAGTGCATCGGGAAGAAAATCATGTTCACGCCCACGAAGAAGATCCAGAAGTGGACGTGGGACAGGAACTCCGAGTGCATGCGGCCGCTCATCTTCGGGAACCAGTAGTAGAACCCGGCGAAGAGCGCGGTCACCGCACCCAGCGACAACACGTAGTGGAAGTGCGCGACGACGAAGTAGGTGTCGTGCACCACGTCGTCGATGCCGCCGTTGGCAAGGTATACGCCGGTGACGCCGCCCACGGTGAACAGGAAGATGAAGCCCATCGCCCATACCATCGGCGACTTGAACTCCACCGAACCGCCCCACATCGTGGCGATCCACGAGAAGATCTTCACGCCGGTCGGCACCGCGATGACCATGGTGGCGGCGGTGAAGTACATCTTGGTGTTCACCGAAAGGCCGGTGGCGTACATGTGGTGCGCCCACACGATGAAGCCGACCACGCCGATCGCGACCATCGCGTAAGCCATGCCGAGGTAGCCGAACACCGGCTTCTTCGAGAAGGTCGAGATGATCTGCGAGATGATGCCGAAGCCCGGCAGGATCATGATGTAGACTTCGGGGTGGCCGAAGAACCAGAACAGGTGCTGGTAAAGCACCGGATCACCGCCGCCCGAAGCGTCGAAGAAGGTGGTGCCGAAGTTGCGGTCGGTCAGCAGCATGGTGATCGCGGCGGCGAGGACCGGCAGCGAGAGCAGCAGCAGGAACGCGGTCACCAGCACCGACCACACGAACAGCGGCATCTTGTGGATGGTCATCCCCGGCGCGCGCATGTTGAAGATCGTGGTGATGAAGTTGATAGCGCCCATGATCGAGCCGGCACCGGCAAGGTGCAGCGCGAAGATGCCGAAGTCCACCGCAGGTCCGGGCGAACCGCTGGTCGAGAGCGGGGCATAGACCGTCCAGCCGGTGCCCGCGCCGTTGCCCGTGCCGCCCGGCACGAAGGCGGAGCACAGCAGCGAGCAGAAGCCCGCCACCGTCAGCCAGAAAGAGATGTTGTTCATGCGCGGGAACGCCATGTCCGGCGCGCCGATCATGATCGGCACGAACCAGTTGCCGAAGCCGCCGATGATCGCGGGCATCACCATGAAGAACACCATGATGAGGCCGTGCGCGGTGATCAGCACGTTCCAGGTGTGCAGCGTGGTGTTGAAGTCCGGGTTCACCGCGCCGAACCAGCGCGCGAAGGTGTCGAGATACTGGATGCCCGGCTCGTTCAGCTCGACGCGCATCATGCCCGAGAAGGCACCGCCGATGATCCCCGCGAAGATCGCGAAGATCAGATACATCGTGCCGATGTCCTTGTGGTTGGTCGACATGAACCAGCGCGCGAAGAACGCGGGCTTGTGTTCGGCGTGATGGCCGTGGTCTTCCGGGTGAGCCTGGAAGTGGTCAGCGGTGGTTGCCATGGTGGGGACCCTGTCCTCTCGTATCGCTATTTATTCGGCTTCGGCGGTCGCTTCGCCGGCAGGCGCTTCGGAAGCGTCTGCGGCGGGAGCGGCGGCAGGAGCCGCAGCGGATTCGGCGGCGGCCGCAGGCTTCTTCTGCCCGTCGATCTCCGCGCCGGCATGGGTCAGGACCCAGGCATTATACTTATCACGCGGCAGCGCCTCGACCGCGATCGGCATGTAGCCGTGCTTGGCGCCGCACAGTTCGGAGCACTGGCCGTAATAAACGCCCGGCTTCTCGATGAAGAGAACCTTCTCGTTGATGCGGCCCGGCACCGCGTCCAGCTTGAACCACAGCGAGGGCACCGCGAACGAGTGGATCACGTCGGTGGCGGTGATCTGCAGGCGGATCGGTTCGCCGACCGGCACGACCATGCGGTTGTCGACCTCGAGGTGCGACGGACCGTCCCAGGGCTTGGAGCCGACTTCGCGCACGCCGTTGTTGACCACCGGCTGGCCGGGGATGTTCAGCATGTTCGAGATCACCTCGAAGTCGCCGTTATCCGGGTATCCGTACGTCCAGAACCACTGGTTGCCGGTGACCTTGACGGTCAGCGCGGTCTTGGGCGCGGGCTTGTACTGCTTGGCGATGAGGTCGATCGAGGGCACCGCGATGCCGATCAGGATCAGCACCGGCGCCAGCGTCCACACCACTTCGAGCACGGTGTTGTGGCTGGTTTTCGACGGCACCGGATTGGCGCGGCGGTTGAAGCGCACGATGACGATGGCCAGCAGCGCCAGCACGAACAGCGAGATGATGAGGCAGATCCACAGCAGGCCGTGGTGCAGCCATTCGCCGTATTCACCCGTAGGCGAGAACTGCTGCTGGAGGTTGATACCGCCGTCGACCGGCATGCCGATTCCCGGCGTCGGCTTCATCGGGGTATAACTTCCGGCGGAAGGAGCGGCGGCGTCCTGCGCCATTGCAGGCGCGGCGAACGTAAGCACGCTGGCGAGAGCCCCGTTAAAGGATAGTCCAAGGGCTCTGCGAACCCTTCCTGCACCAATGGAAATCTTGCCCAATGTCATGGTTTTTTGCGCTTCCACTTCCTTCGAACGCCCGTGCCGTATCAACGACTTCAGACGCACCCCTGTCATGGCGGCGTTTTTCGCCCCCTTTGGGCCGGGCTATACGCGGCCTTGCCGCCCGTCTCAAGCGCCTCTAGGGGAATTTTTGCCGCAAGCGCCAGACGAACTGCGCGCGAACACTCGAAAAACGCTCCAGAGGTATAGTTGCAAATGCTCGAAGAAGAGGTCCTCGCCGAATTCCGCGCCTGCAAGGCGCTGCTGGAAGGACACTTCCTGCTGTCGTCCGGCCGCCACAGCGCGTACTATCTTCAGTGCGCCCGCGTCCTGATGAACCCCGACCGCGCCGCACGTCTTGCCGTCGCCATCGCATCCAAGCTGCCGCACGACATTCGCAAGCAGATCACCAAGGTCGTCTCGCCCGCGATGGGCGGCGTCATCATCGGCCAGGAGATGGGCCGCGCCCTGCAGGTCGACGCGATGTTCGTCGAGCGCCCGACCGGCACTTTCGAACTGCGCCGCGGTTTCTCGCTGGAACCGGGCGACAAGGTGCTGATGGTCGAGGACGTGGTCACCACCGGCCTGTCCAGCCGCGAAGCCATCAAGGCCATCGAGGAAGCCGGCGGCACCGTGATCGCCGCGGCCTCGCTGGTCGATCGCTCGGCCGGATCGGTGGATCTGGGCGTGCCGTTCTTCCCGCTCGTGGCGCTCAACTTCCCGACGTATGCGCCGGACGAACTGCCGCCCGAACTGGCCTCTTCGCAGGCGGTGAAGCCCGGCAGCCGCGCCCAGTAAATCTCGGAACGTCGCTCCCTGATCGGACAATCCTTCGACAAGCTCAGGATGATAGAATGAACGTGCTCAAGCCCGCCCGCCTGCGTCTCGGCGTCAACATCGACCATGTCGCGACGATCCGCAACGCGCGCGGCGGCGAGCATCCGGACCCGGCCCGCGCCGCCCAGATCGTGGCGCGTGCAGGGGGAGACGGCATCACCGTCCATTTGCGCGAGGATCGCCGCCACATCCGCGACGACGATCTCTTCCGCGTCGCGGAGGCGACCGGCCTGCCGATCAACCTGGAGATGGCGGCAACCGACGAGATGCTCGAGATCGCCCTGCGCCACCGTCCTCACGCCGCCTGCATCGTGCCCGAGCGGCGCGAGGAGCGCACGACCGAGGGCGGCCTCGACGCGGCGGGCCAGCACAATCGCCTCGCGCCCATCGTCTCGCGCCTGTCGGACGCAGGGATTCGCGTCAGCCTCTTCATCGCCCCCGAGCCGCGCCAGATCGAGGCCGCGATGAAGCTCGGCGCCCCGGTGGTGGAATTCCACACCGGCGAATATGCCCATGCCGAGGGCGAGCAGGTGGCGCATGAGTTGCGCCGCATCGTCGACATGTCGGCGCTCGCGGCCAAGAACGGCATCGAGCCGCACGCCGGGCATGGCCTGACGTACGAGAACGTCCAGCCCATCGCGGCGATTCCGCAACTGGCGGAACTCAACATCGGTCACTACCTCATCGGCGAGGCGATCTTCATCGGGCTGGAAGCCAGCGTGAAGAAGATGCGCGCGCTGATGGACGAGGTGCGGTGATGACGAAGCAAGCGGGAGCCCGGGCATGATCATCGGTCTCGGCTCGGACCTGTGCAACATCGAGCGAATCGCCAACTCGCTCGAACGCTACGGCGACCGCTTTCTGGGTCGCGTCTTCACCGAGGTGGAGCGCGCCAAGGCCGCCCGCCGCCCGCACACGATCGCGGGCACGCTGGCCAAGCGCTTCGCCGCCAAGGAGGCGTTTTCCAAGGCGGTCGGAACCGGGTTCAAGGCGGGCGTGTTCATGAAGGACATCGGCGTCGTCAACGCTCCCTCCGGCGCGCCGACGCTGGCGCTGACCGGCGGCGCGAAGGAACGGCTGGATTCCATGATCCCCGCAGGCCATGAAGCCGTGGTTCACCTGACACTCACGGACGACCACCCATGGGCGCAGGCCTTCGTGATCATCGAAGCGCGCCCCCTCTCCTAATCGCCGAGTTTCCCCCCGCATGACCGAACAGACCGCCCGGCCAGACTCCCTCGAACAGGCCAAGCCGGCAAGGCAGCCCCGCACCACCAACTGGTGGCAGGAGCTACGCGGCCTCTTCCTCATGCTGCTGGGCGTGCTGGCATTCCACTCGCTGGTGGCCAAGCCTTTCTACATCCCCTCGATCTCGATGATGCCGGGGCTGCTGGTGGGGGACCGGCTGGTCGTGTCGAAGTATCCTTACGGCTGGAACTGGTCGTCGCTGAGCTTCCACCTGCTGCCGCGCTCGACCACGCGCATCCTCGGCTCCACGCCCGCATACGGGGACATCGTCATCGTCGTGCCCGGCAATCGCAAGGCCGACCTCATCAAGCGCGTCGTCGCCCGTCCGGGAGACCGCATCGCCGTGATCGACGGCCGCATCCGCCTCAACGGCAAGTTCATCCCGCGCGAGATCGAGCCTCCGGTGCAGATCCCCGCCGACGACAAGCTGACCTGCGAAGGGCAGGAACCGGGCCACTGCTACGACGGCTTCGAGCAATACCGCACCCGCCTGCCCTCGGGCCGCGAGGTCTACGAACTGCCGACCTACCGCGAGACGCTGCCCAACGGGGCCAGCTATCAGGTGATCGACTATGTCACGCAGAGCCTCGACAACTATCCCGAGGTCACGATCCCCGCAGGCCACGTCTTCCTGATGGGTGACGACCGCGACCGTTCGGCGGACAGCCGCGCGCCCTTCACCACCAATTGGCAGGGCCAGCCCGACGGCGGCCTCGGCGGTCCGGTGCCGCTGTCCGACATCGGCGGACGGGCGGAGTTCATCACCTTCTCGCTCGATGGCTCGCAAAGCTGGAACCCGCTGACCTGGTGGAGTTCCATGCGCGACGGGCGGGCCTTCACCAGCCTGCGCCCGCGCGTCGATCCCGCCAAGGCGTACTGACCGGGCATGGCGCGCAAGTTCCTCTACGTCATCGCGGGACTGACGGTAGCGGTGCTGGCGCTGATGCTGGCCCTTTGGTTCTGGTCCGAGGACCTGACCGAGATGGCCTTCGTGCCCAACGTTTCCTTTGCGGAACAGCAGGCGCTGCCGCCCGAATCGTGGAACAACCCGGCGATGTGGGTCGCGCGGCCGGGCCTGAAGGACGATCCCTCCTCGTGGCTCCCTCCCGGCATCGAGGCCCCCAAGACAAAACTCCCGGTCGCGGTCTTCTTCGTCCACCCCACCAGCTACATCGCGCGTGACGCCTGGAACGCCGCGCTGGACGACACAGTCAGCCGCGACCGCGCGAACCTCTTCGTGCAGGGCATGGCCAGCCCGTTCAACGAGGGCGAAGTCTGGGCGCCGCGCTACCGGCAGGCCGCCGTCGGCACCTTCCTGACCGCAAAGCCCGAAGCCGCGCAGGCGATCGACCTTGCCTACGCCGACGTGCTCGCCTCGTTCGAGATATTCACGCGCAACCTGAGGCCGGACCAGCCGATCGCGCTGGCGGGCCATAGCCAGGGCGCGTTCCTGCTGCGCCGCCTGATGCGCGACCGCATCGCCGGGACACCGCTGGCGCAGCGCCTCGTCGGGGCATGGGTGATCGGCTGGCCGGTCTCGCTGGAGCATGACCTGCCGAAGATGGGCGTCCCCGCCTGCGAGCGCGCGGACGAGCACGGCTGCATCGTCAGCTGGCTTTCGGTCGCCGACCCGGCGGATACCGCGATGCTGCTCAAGGCCTATGCACGGCGCACCGGGCTCGACGCGAAGTCGGTGGCGGGCAGCGCGTTCCTGTGCACCAATCCGCTGACGGGCGTGCCCGGCAGCGCCGCAGGGGCCGAGGCGAACCTCGGCACCCTCGTGCCCGACTTCAAGGCGCGGAGCGGAAACATGGCCGCGCAGGTCGTCCCCGCGACTTGCAGCCCCGACCACTTCCTCCACATCGGCCCGCCGCCCAAGCTCGACCTCGGGGCCTATGTGCTGCCGGGCAACAACTATCACCTCTATGACGTGACCCTGTTCTGGGCGAACCTCAGGGCCGATTTCGAAAGGCGCACCCAAGCGTGGCTGGCGAAGCAGCAAAAGTGACTCCGACCACCAGCGCGCTGGAGTTCCGCGAGGCCCTGCCGAACAAGGGCGCGCTGCTCGGCCTCGACCTCGGTACCCAGACCATCGGCACCGCGTTCTGCGATGCCGGCTGGCGCATCGCCTCGCCCGGCAAGACGATCAAGCGCGGCAAGTTCGGCGCCGACAAGGCGCTGATGGAAAACCTGATCCGCGAACGCTCGGTCAAGGGCATCGTCATCGGGCTGCCGCTCAACATGGACGGCTCCGAAGGCCCGCGCGCGCAATCGAGCCGCGCCTATGCCCGCAACCTGTCGGTGCTGGGTTTGCCGATCCTGCTGTGGGACGAACGCTGGTCCACCTCCAGCGCCGAGCGCGGCCTCATCGAACAGGACATGAGCCGCGCCAAGCGCGCCACGCGTATCGATTCGGCAGCGGCGGCGGTGATCCTGCAAGGCGCCGTCGATGCGCTGGCCGGGGGGCTGTTCTAGAGGGGCGCTGGACGGAATTGCCGTAGGCGCCCTAATTGCGGACCTCGCCTGATCCTCCCTGTCGCGAAGCGATGGGGAGGATATATGGCAGTTCCCCACCCAAGCCGGACCTTCCGCTCCGCCTGACCCTGCCGAAACCCCGCCACCTCAACCCAGCGTCAGCACCACCGTCAGTCCCGCGCGCGGCGTGGTGTCTTGCAGCACATGCCGCTGTGCGTCAGCGCGAGCGCGGTCGAGGATGGCCGGTGCCACGCGCGGATCGTGGATGACGACATCGGCAGCGCCCAGCAGGCGGGCCTGGCGCAGCGTCAGGTCGTCGGGATCATCGCTGCCAAGGGTGATTTCCACAAGCTCGCCCTCATCGGCGATGGCGTCCTGCAACCAGCCGTCGACCCGCTCAGCGCTGCTCGCGACAAGCGGATCGAGTATGCCGCCCGCCGTCAGCGCCGCATCGAGTGCACGGCGGCGGTCGCCTGCTTCGGGGAAACGTTCGCGTAAGCGGCCACGCGCGGCCTGCAACGCGCTCGCCAGCACCCCCAGCGATTGCGGCAGCAGCGCTTCCAGCCGCAGCCGCAATTGCTTGGCAAGACCCGCCGAAGCGCCCCCGGTCCCCACCGCGATCAGCACCGGCGAACGGTCGAGGATCGAAGGCACCGTGAAATCGCACAAGGCCGGACGGTCGGTGGCGTTCACCAGCATCCCCGCGCGGCGAGCCGCCGCGACGTCCGCCTCGGCCTGCGCCTCCTCCTCGTGGACGACGAAAGCCAGCTTAGCGCCCGCCGCTACGCCTTCGGAAATGTCGGTGTGGACCACGCCTCCTGCGCGCTCGACCAGCCTTCGCTTGGCTGCGGCGGCTTCCCCCTCGCCAAGCACGACGACCGGACGGCCCGCGATGCGGTGGAACAGGGGGAGACTTTCGATCATGCCGTCAGGCGTAGCCCGCCCACCCCGCTGCGACTAGGCGATAAATCGCCAAGTCTCGCTCCCCTCCGCCATTCGACAAGCTCAGGATGAGCGGGAGGGGTTGGGGGTGGGCCTTGTCCTTCAGTCCAGCCAGGCCGGAACCTGCTCGGCGGCGAGGATCGTGGCAGGTTCGATGCGGTTGGCGACGAGCGCCCACTTGTCGCCGTCGACCATCACCTCGGGCACCAGCGCGCGGCTGTTGTAGGTGTTCGCCATCGTCGCGCCATAGGCACCGGCAGTGCGGAACACGCCGAGGTCGCCCGCCTTCACCACGTCGATTTCGCGCGCCATGGCGAACGTGTCGGAGCTTTCGCAGATGGGGCCGACGATGTTCGCGGTCATCGTCTCGCCCGAGGGGTGCACGGCCGCGAAGTCGTGCCAGGCATCGTACATCGCCGGGCGGGCGAGGTCGTTCATCGCCGCATCGACGACGATCCACGGATTCGTCGTGCCCTGCTTGACGCGCACCACTTCGGTCACGAGCACGCCCGAGTTGCCGGTGATGACGCGGCCCGGCTCGAACATCAGGGTGACGCCCCAGTCGCCGGCGACCTCGGCCACCATGCGGCCATAGTCTGCGGGCGTCGGCAGGTCGTCGGTCGCCTTGTAAGGCACGCCGAGACCGCCGCCGAGATCCATGTGGGTGACGGTCAGGCCCTGCGAACGCAGCGTCTCCATCAGCGCACCCATCTTGATGAACGCCTGACGCGAGGGTTCGAGGTCGCTGATCTGGCTGCCGATGTGGACGGCAAGGCCGCGCATCTCCAGCCCCGGCAGCGCCGAGAGACGTTCGTAGATCCCTGCCGCGCGGTCGTAAGCGACGCCGAACTTGTTCTCGGCCTTGCCGGTCGAGATCTTGGCGTGCGTGCGTGCGTCAACGTCCGGATTGACGCGCAGGGTGCAGGTGGCCCTGGCGCCCAGTTCCGCAGCGATCTCGGAAAGTTCGACGCCCTCTTCCTCGCTCTCGAGATTGAACTGGCCGATCCCGGCGCGCACTGCGGCGGTCAGTTCGGCGCGCGTCTTGCCGACGCCGGAGAAGACCACGTCCCCGGCCTTCATGCCCGCCGCCAGCGCGCGGTTCATCTCGCCTTCGGAGACGACGTCCGCGCCGTAGCCTTCCTTGGCCAGCAGGCGCAGGACGGCGAGGTTCGGGTTGGACTTCACCGCGAAGGCGATGTGGATGTTGGGCAGCGCGGAGAGCGCTTCGCGGAAGACCCTGGCGTGCCGCGAGAGCGTGGCGCGCGAATAGACGTAAACGGGGGTGCCGACTTCGCGGGCGATTTCGGCCAGCGGCACCTGTTCGGCGTTCATCGCGCCGTCTGTGATTGCAAAATGATCCATGGAAGATTTCTTACTCGGGCTGGCCGGATGCGGCTGTAGTCGGGTCGGGCTGCGGCGCCTCGGGCGGCGGCAGGTCGAAGGGATCGTCCTGCCGCTGCTCGGAACGAGTGCGCAGTTCGACGCTGCGCTCGGGAATGGCGATGGTCGGCAGCGTGAGCAGCTCCGCCGCCGACGGTTTGTCCGCCCGACCATAAGGCGCAGGCGGCATCGTCTGCCCCGGTTTGAGGCCGAGTGCCGACTGCTGCCCGCACGCGGCAAGACTGAGGAGCATCAGGACGGGAACGGCCTTCTTCATCGACGTATCACTCCAGACCCAGGGCGTCGCGGGCATCCGCCACGCGCAGGCGCACCTGCTCGGGCGCGGTGCCGCCGTGCGAGTTGCGCGCGGCGACCGAGGCCTCGACCGAGAGCGCGTTGAATACGCGCTCGTCGATGCGGCTGTCGATGGCCTTGAGGTCCTCCAGCGGCAATTGATCGAGCGGCACGCCGCGCTGCTCGGCCAGCTTGACCGCGGCGCCGGTGATGTGGTGCGCCTCGCGGAAGGGAATGTCGGCCTGGCGCACCAGCCAGTCGGCCAGATCGGTGGCGGTGGCGAAGCCGAGTTCGGCGGCGGCGCGCATGCGATCGGTCTTGAAACGGGTGTCGGCGACCATGCCGGTCATCGCCGCGATCGACAGCGCCAGCAAGCTCGCGGCCTCGAACACCGGTGGCTTGTCGTCCTGCATGTCCTTCGAATAGGCGAGCGGCAGGCCCTTCATCGTCATCATCAGCGACATCAGGCAGCCGGAGATCCGGCCCGAGTGCCCGCGCACCAGTTCGGCCGCGTCCGGGTTCTTCTTCTGCGGCATGATCGAGCTGCCGGTGGACAGCGCATCGGGCAGCGCCACGAAGCCGAAGGGCTGGCTGGCCCAGATGATGAACTCCTCGGCCAGACGCGAGAGGTGCAGGCTGCACTGGCTGGCCGCCATCAGGTAATCGAGCGCGAAGTCGCGGTCGGACACGGAATCGAGGCTGTTGTCGGTCGGCGCGTCGAAGCCCAGCGCCTGCGCGGTCATCGTGCGGTCGATCGGGAAGCCGGTGCCGGCCAGCGCGGCGGCGCCCAGCGGGCTGCGGTTCATGCGCTTCCTCGCATCGGCGAAGCGCGAACGGTCGCGGCCGATCATCTCGTAATAGGCCATCAGGTGGTGGCCCAGCGTCACCGGCTGCGCGGTCTGCAGGTGGGTGAAGCCGGGCATGATGCTGTCGGCATGTTCACCGGCACGGGTCACCAGCGCGACCTGCAGCGCCTGCAGCCCCGCATCGGCCTGGTCCATCGCATCGCGCACCCAGAGGCGGAAGTCGGTGGCGACCTGGTCGTTGCGAGAGCGCGCGGTGTGGAGGCGCCCGGCCGCCGGACCGATGAGCTGCGCGAGGCGCGACTCGGTGGTCATGTGGATGTCCTCGAGGTCCCAGTCCTCGGGCACACCATTGGCTTCGTACTCGGCGGCGACGGCGTCGAGGCCGTCGCGGATGGTCACCGCGTCGGCGTCCGAAACGATGCCGCAGGCGCCCAACATCGCGACGTGGGCCTTGCTGGCGGCGATGTCCTGACGCCACAATGCCTTGTCGAAGGGAATCGAGGCGTTTATCTCGCGCATGATTGCCGACGGTCCCTGTGCGAACCGTCCGCCCCACATTGCATTGGAGCCTGTCGCCTTGCTGTCTTCCCGTTCGCTCAAGTCGCTCGTCCTGTGTTCGCTGGCCGGGGCCTCGGCCCTCGTGATTGCGGGCTGCGATAGTAAAGGGAACAAGGACGCGCAACCGGCGCCTTCCGAAGAAGCATCGCAAGCCGGCGCGGCAAAGCCCGCCGAGGCCGGCGGCAAGGTCGATCGCTCGCACAAGGGCGAGCCGATGCCGACCGTCAGCCTGGTCGACAATACCGGCGAAAGCCTCGACCTCTCCTCGTTCAAGGGCAAGCCGCTGCTGGTCAACCTGTGGGCCACGTGGTGCGCACCGTGCATCGCGGAAATGCCCACGCTCAACAAGCTGATCGACCGCGAGGGCGAACTGGGCGTGACGATCCTGCCGATCTCGCAGGACATGGGCCAGACCGACAAGGTCGTCGAAATCCTGCGCCGCCGCGAACTGGAGCAGATCCAGCCCTGGGTGGACGAGCAGGGCGACCTCGGCTTCCAGTACGGGGGCAACCTGCCGGTCACCATCATGTTCGACAGGCAAGGCAAGGAAGTGTGGCGCTATACCGGCGGCAACGACTGGACCTCGCCCGAGGCGCTCAAGCTGATCGCCGAGGCCAAGTAAGCCGGCGCCTTCTCAAGCTGACGGTTTACGCAGGTGACCCGGTCCAGAGGGAAAAGGCGTCACCTTGCTGGGTCCGGGTTCGATGGGCTAAGCATCGCCGCCATGTACCGGACGGGATGGTGTGTAGGAAAGCGGACCTTCGGCAAGCGCCCCAAAGCTGACGTAGCGCTTTGCCCACCCCTGCCCCCTCCCGCAAGCGGGAGGGGAATGAGAGCGCACCGCTTTGCCCTCCCGCTTGCGGGAGGGCCGGGAGGCTTGAGAGCGAAGCGAACTAGCCGGGACGGGGTGGGCCAGCGCAACGTCCGCTCCTCCCCCCTTTTGCCGTCATTCAAACACCATCGTCATCCCAGCGAAGGCTGGGACCGTTATGACCATGTTGCACCCTTTCAGCAGACCCTTTCCAGCTTCATCCCGGCCTCGCCGAGAGGTTGCGACATGACGAGAGCGGTCCCAGCCTTCGCTGGGATGACGATCTGATTTTCGATCGACCGTTCCCCAACCAAAACAGACCTCCAACTCCGCTCAGCCTGAGCTTGTCGAAGGCCCCGAGGCCTGGCGCCACGCTTCCCATGCGGCATGAGCGGCATAAGGCCGGCCAGCTCCCGTCTCATACAAACGAAAACGGCCTCCCGGTTTCCCGGAAGGCCGCTCTCGGTGAAGCCTTGGCGCCTTACTGGCAGGCCCCGCTCACTGGCAGGCCAGGCACTCGTCGTAGTCGGTCGAGCCGCCGCTGGCAGCCAGTTCGAACTTGGGCAGTTCGCTGGTGTTGTCGGCTTCTACGCCGCCCGCGAAACCGGCGCGCTGCACCGACTTCGAGCGCAGGTAGTAGAGCGACTTGATGCCCTTTTCCCATGCCTGGAAGTGGAGCATCATCAGGTCCCACTTGTCGACGTCGGCCGGGATGAACAGGTTCAGCGACTGCGCCTGGTCGATGTAAGGCGTACGGTCAGCCGCGAATTCGAGCAGCCAGCGCTGGTCGATCTCGAAGCTGGTCTTGTAGACCGCCTTCTCGTCGGCCGAGAGGAAGTCGAGGTGCTGGACCGAGCCGTTCTGCTCGAGGATCGAATTCCACACGTTGTTGGAATCCTTGGACTTCGAGGCCAGCAGCTTCTGCAGGTAGGGGTTCTTCACCACGAAGCTGCCCGAGAGCGTCTTGTGGGTGTAGATGTTCGCCGGGATCGGCTCGATGCAGGCCGAGGTGCCGCCGCAGATGATCGAGATCGACGCGGTCGGCGCGATCGCCATCTTGCAGCTGAAACGCTCCATCACGCCCTGGTCGGCGGCGTCGAGGCACGGTCCGCGCTCCTTGGCGAGCATCATCGAGGCTTCGTTGGCCTTGGCGTTGATGTGCTGGAACATCTGCAGGTTCAGCGCCTTGGCCATCGCGCTTTCGAAGCCGATGCCCTTCTTCTGCAGGTACGAGTGGAAGCCCATCACGCCCATGCCGACCGAACGCTCGCGCTCCGCCGAGTAGCGGGCGCGGGCCATTTCGTCCGGCGCGCGGTCGATGTAGTCCTGCAGGACGTTGTCGAGGAAGCGCAGCACGTCCTCGATGAAGCGCTTGTCACCCTTCCACTCTTCCCAAGTCTCGATGTTGAGCGAGGAAAGGCAGCACACCGCCGTACGGTCGTTACCGAGGTGGTCACGGCCGGTGGGCAGAGTGATTTCCGAGCACAGGTTCGAGGTCGAGACCTTGAGGCCGAGATCGCGGTGATGCTTGGGCATCATGCGGTTAACGGTGTCGGAGAACACGAGGTAGGGCTCGCCGGTGGCAAGGCGCACTTCGACCAGCTTCTGGAACAGCGAGCGGGCGTGGACCTTGCCGCGCACCGAGCCGTCCTTGGGGCTGCGCAGGGCGAAGTCGGTGCCGTCGCGCACGGCTTCCATGAACTCGTCGGTCAGCAGCACGCCGTGGTGCAGGTTGAGCGCCTTGCGGTTGAAGTCGCCGGAGGTCTTGCGGATCTCCAGGAACTCCTCGATCTCGGGGTGCGAGACGTCGAGGTAGCAGGCGGCCGAACCGCGGCGCAGCGAGCCCTGCGAAATCGCGAGGGTCAGCGAATCCATCACGCGCACGAAGGGGATGATGCCGCTGGTCTTGCCATTCAGGCCGACCGGCTCGCCGATGCCGCGCACGTTGCCCCAGTAAGTGCCGATGCCGCCACCGCGCGAGGCGAGCCAGACGTTCTCGTTCCAGGTGGCGACGATGCCTTCAAGGCTGTCCTCGACCGAGTTGAGGTAGCACGAGATCGGCAACCCGCGCCCGGTGCCGCCGTTCGACAGCACGGGGGTGGCGGGCATGAACCACAGGCGCGAGATGTAGTCGTAGAGACGCTGTGCGTGCTCCTGGTCGTCCGCATAGGCATCGGCCACGCGGGCGAAGAGGTCCTGATACTTCTCGCCGGGAAGCAGGTAGCGGTCGTCGAGCGTTTCCTTGCCGAAGTCGGTCAGGAGCGCATCGCGCGACGCATCGGTGACGATGGTGAAGCGGCGATCGTGGATCGTCTTGGAATCGACGGCCTTCTTCTTCGTCTTCGGCGCCTCGACCACCAGATCGGCGGCCAAAGTATCGGTCTTGTCCATGGCCACGGCCGAGGCTTCCTTTTTCATCGCCGCTTCGGAGACATGCCCGGCAAGGAGCGACTCCATATCGACTTGCGCGGGATCCGCGTAGCTCACATCCGAATCAGACACGTGTCCGTCGCTTCCATTCCTGAAGTCCACTGGTGCGCCCCCAATGTATCGTCAAAACCTGTCATCGAACCGCCACGGGGGCGATCCAAACTGCTTTCGGCGGCCGAGCAGGCCGGCACCGAGTCGAAGGGCGCTCAAGAACGTCCCATCTATCAGAACCAGCACAAAAAGAGAACGACATTCCCTGCCAGACCACCGGCGCGCCGGTTCGAGAAGTCTGGTCCCAAGTTCCCTGAAGGGCTCCGCACGGGCCTTTCGGCTTATGCGCTGTATCCCTAGGTATTGAGGCCTCTCGATCGGCGCGACACAACCTATAGTGCCCTTTCCAGCGAGAGGTTCAAGAGGGGGGCTGCAAACGGCACCGATCCGCGCATTCGTCACGAGGCTGTCATCGCCCTGCCGCGACGCGCCGAATTTCCGTTGTCTTCCAGAAGCGCAACCCTTTGAATCGGCCCTCACCTCCTAAATTTTTCCACATAAATCACCGGTGAGACGAATCGGGCGTGCGACGAACCGAGGCGGTCAAGACCCGGCGCGACGCTTTTCCCCGGCAGGCCCATCGGCTTTCGTCGAGATGCGTCGGTCGCTTGTCGAGGACCTGCAACCACTGGCCTCCTCGCCGCTTATCAGCGTGAATGCGAAAGCGCTGCGGCGCGAAGGGGAGTCATACGGTACATGTTCAACATCATCGGCGCCATCATCAGCGGCCTCGTCATTGGCGCGCTGGCCCGGTTCTTCTATCCGGGTGCAGTGCCCATGGGCTGGATCGCGACGATCCTGCTGGGCGTCGGCGGCTCACTGCTGGCGGGGCTGGTGACGAGCCGCGGGCGCGGCGATTTCAGCCGCGCCGGATGCCTTGCCTCGGTGATCGGCGCGATCGTGCTGATCTTCCTCGGGCGGGTGCTGCATATCGGGTAAAGGTACGGCCCACCCCGTCCGGCTAGGCAGCAAGCTGCCAAGCCTACCGGCCCTCCCGCAAGCGGGAGGGCTATTACCTTACCTTGCTCCCCTCCCGCTTGCGGGAGGGGCCGGGGGTGGAACTTTCTTCCTTCTTTACGGAACCAGCACGGTATCCAGCGGCTGCGCATCCGCCGCCGGATAATCCAGCGTGTAGTGCAGCCCCCGGCTCTCGTGTCGCTTGAGAGCGGATTCGACGATCAGTTCCGCACTCTGCAGCAGGTTGCGCAATTCGATCAGGTCGGTCGAGACGCGGAAGTGGCGGTAGTATTCCTCGGTCTCGCCATTGAGCATCTGGATGCGGTGCATGGCGCGCTCCAGCCGCTTGGTGGTCCGCACGATGCCGACATAGTTCCACATGAAGCGGCGGATCTCGGTCCAGTTCTGCTTGATGACGACTTCCTCGTCGGAATCGGTCACGCGGCTTTCGTCCCAGGCGCGCACTTGCGGCGGCGCCTCGAAGCTGTCCCACTTCGCGAGAATGTCCGCCGCCGCCGCCTCGCCGAAGACGAAGCATTCGAGCAGCGAGTTGGACGCAAGGCGGTTCGCCCCGTGCAGCCCGCTCTCGGTGCACTCGCCGGCCGCATAGAGCCCCGGCAGGTCGGTGCGGCCGTCGAGGTCCACGAGGATGCCGCCGCAGGTATAGTGCTGTGCGGGCACGACCGGGATCGGCTCCTTCGTCATGTCGATGCCGAGGCCCATCAGCTTCTCGTAGATGTTCGGGAAGTGCGCCTTCACGAAGTCTTCGGGCTGGTGGCTGATGTCGAGGTGGACGTAGTCCAGGCCGAAGCGCTTGATCTCGGAGTCGATGGCGCGCGCCACGACGTCGCGCGGGGCCAGTTCCAGCCGTTCAGGATCGTAGAAGGTCATGAATCGCTTGCCGGTGCGCGGATTGATCAGGTGCCCGCCCTCGCCGCGCACCGCCTCGGTGATGAGGAAGTTCTTGACCTCCAGGTTGTAGAGGCAGGTCGGGTGGAACTGCATCATCTCCATGTTGGAGACGCGCGCGCCCGCGCGCCAGGCCATGGCGATGCCGTCTCCGGTGGCGCCTCGCGGGGCGGTGCTGAACTGGTAGACACGGCCCGCGCCGCCCGTCGCCAGAACCGTGGCACGGGCGGTGAAGGCCTCGACCCGGCCGCTCGCCTCGTTCAGCGCATAGACGCCCCAGACGCGGCCCGAACCGGAATAGCGCTGCTCGTGGCGCCCGGTGATCAGGTCGATGCACGAATAGCCGGGGAGCAGGGTGATGTTGGGGTGCGCCTCGGCGGCCTGCAGCAGCGCCTGCTGCACCGCCCAGCCGGTGGCGTCGGCAACGTGGACGATGCGGCGGTGCGAATGGCCGCCCTCACGCGTGAGGTGAAGCGCCTCTCCGTCCGTGTTGAACGGCACGCCCAGTTCGACCAGCCGCTCGATCGCATGGGGTGCCCGCTCGATGACGAACTCCACCGTCTCGCGCCGGTTGAGGCCAGCGCCTGCGACCATGGTGTCGCGGACATGCTCCTCGAAAGTATCGCCGGCATCGAGCACGGCGGCGATGCCGCCCTGCGCCCAGGCCGTCGAACCGCCGGTCAGCGTGCCCTTGGCCAATACCGCGACCTTGACCTTGTCGGCTACCGCTAACGCAGCCGTAAGTCCGGCCGCACCGGAACCGATCACAAGGACGTCGAATGCGCCGGCGGCGCTGGATGGCGTTTCCATGACGCAGCTCCTAGCGCCCGTTGCACATGGATCGCAATAGTTTGCGCGCGCCGCCACTTGCATGTTGCGGTGCGGTATCGTTCTTATATAAGATAGACCAAGTCATTACAAACACGGTTAACTTACGGCGATTTTGCTTCTTGCCAAACACGTTGATTAGTCTAGTCAGCTTTCGCTTCTCATTGAGGAACCTATCTCGTGGCGATCTCGATTCCGCTTTGCTTTGCCAATAGGCATGAACCGGTGCGCAACGATGTGAAATGGGATGGCCTCAATTATACCGGCACCTGTAAAAATTGCGGAAAGACTATTCGCCGACAGAAGCACAAGGTCTGGAAACTTGACGACAGCGAAGCAGCCGACAAGTAAGTAAGAATCCTTAGCTTTACGAAATGCCCCTCATCCTCCTGAATATTATTAAGGAAAAAAGGGGATACAGGCCTTTGCTTGGCCCCGGCCGCCTCAATGTAAAATTTTGTTAATCGCGCACGTAAAGGCGCCCCCGGGCGAGGCCCGGGAAATATGAGACAGCTGCATCATATTTGAAAACGGCGACGAGTCGTTTCGCTCGTGCGCCGAGTCGCCGGTTATACTCAGGCTGCCGAACGCACCGCGCTGGTCAGGCTGACGAACACGTCTTCGAGGTCCGCTTCGCGAGTCGTCACGTCGACGATCGCGAAACCTTGCGCCTGCAAGGCCGACATGATCTCGCCCGCATTGGCGCGATCCTTGTCGTACGTGATCTCCAGAACCCGCTCGCCGGTCTTCACGCACTTGATGAAGCCGGGGTGGCTGGGCAGTTCGGTAACGTCGCGGTCCAGCGTCAGGACGATGATCTTCTCACGCGCCATGCCGACCAGTTCGCGGGTCGGCTTGTTGGTGATCAGTTCGCCGTGGTTGATGATCGCGATGCGGTCGCACAGTTCCTCGGCTTCCTCGAGGTAGTGCGTGGTCAGCACGATCGTCGCGCCTTCCTTGTTGAGTTCGCCCACCAGTTCCCAGAGCTGGCGGCGCAGCTCGACATCGACGCCCGCCGTCGGCTCGTCGAGCACCAGCACGGGCGGGCGATGGACCAGCGCCTTGGCGATCAGCAGGCGGCGTTTCATGCCGCCCGACAGCGTGCGGGCATAGGCATCGCGCTTGTCGGCAAGGTGGACCGCGCGCAGCAGGTCTTCCGAACGGCGCAGCGCCTTGGTGATGCCATAGAGCCCCGCCTGGATCTCCAGCACCTCGAACGGCGTGAAGAACGGGTCGAAGACGATCTCCTGCGGGACGATGCCAATCGCGCGCTTGGCGTTGCGCTGGTCGCGGTCGATGTCGAAGCCCCAGATGTCCACCGAGCCCGAGGTCTTCATGACCATGCCCGCCAGGATGTTGATCAACGTCGACTTGCCCGCACCGTTGGGGCCGAGGAGGCCGAAGATGCCGCCCTCCGGCACATCGAACGAGACGCCCTTCAATGCCAGCTTGCCCTCGCCGCCTCCGGCCGGGGCATAGCGCTTGACGAGGTCACGGATGGCGATTGCGGGCGTGGAAGTGCTCATGGCCGTGCATGTGGGCCATGATCGCCACGACGTAAAGACTGCAGGTGCCGCGTTGACGCTTCCTTGGCGCACGATATGATCCACAATATATCACTACGAGTCGCTAATCGAGCGACCGATACTGGAGAGCGCCCATGGCAACCGAAGCAGCCCCTATCGAGAAGGATTACTTCACCGATCATTCGGTGCTGCTCGATCCCTACGACTACTTCGAGACCATCCGCGCCCACGGCCCCGTCTACCAAATGCAGAGCCGCGACGTGATCGTGGTGACCGGCTTTGCCGAGGCGCTGGAAGTGCTGCTCAACAAGCGCGATTTTTCATCATGGCTGAACCCCGATCCGCTGGTGCCGCTGCCTTTCGCAGTGGAGGACGACGACATCTCCGCTCTGCTCGCTGCGACGCCAAGCGGGCAGATGGAACTGATGGTCTCCTACGACGGCGACAAGCACATCGCCGCCCGCTCGCTGCTCAACCCGCTGTTCGTGCCCTCGCGCCTCAAGGCCAACGAGGCGTTCATGCGCGCCTATGCCGACGACATGGTGCGCGAGGCCGTCGCGGCGGGCGGGTGCGAACTGGTGGGCTCAATCGCCACGCCCTTCGTCACCATGGTCATCGCCGACCTGCTGGGCGTCCCCGCGCAGGACCGCGAGGCATTCCGCAAGATCATCGACGATGCCCCGCCGCCCGGCAACATGGATACGCCCGACGCGCAGAGCATCCATCCGCTGATGGTCATGGCCGGCTATTTCGCGTGCTACATCGCCGAACGCCGCGCCCGGCCGCAGGACGACGTCATGACCGAGATGGCCCTGGCAACATACCCGGACGGATCGACGCCCGATGCGATGGAGGTGGTGAAATCGACGATGTTCCTCTTCGCCGCCGGGCAGGACACGAGCGCCAAGCTGATCGGCAATGCCCTGCGCCGCCTGTGCGAGGACCCGCCGATGCAGCAGGCCCTGCGCGATGACCGCACATTGATCGGCCCGTTCCTGGAAGAAGTGCTGCGTCTTGAAGGCTCGACCAAGGCCACTTTCCGCATCGCCGCGCGGGCCACGAAGATCGGCGACATGGACATCCCCGCAGGCAAGCGCGTGGTCGTCTCGCTGTCCGCCGCCAACCGCGACCCGCGCCGCTGGGAAGAACCTGCCGCGTTTCGCCTCGGCCGCCCGAGGATCAAGGAGCACCTCGCCTTCGGCCGCGGGGCGCATACCTGCGCCGGGGCTCCGCTGGCGCGGGCCGAGGTGGCGGTACTGCTCGACCGGTTCCTCGAACACACCGCCGCCATCACGCTTGACGAGGCACAGCACGGACCCGCCGGTGCGCGGCGGATGGAATACGAGCCGAGCTACATCATCCGGGGACTCGCCAACCTGCATCTGCGCTTCGAGGCAGCGTAGATGCCCTGCCCCCTGCATCGCGGCGACTTTACCTCGAAACGACGAACAAGGGTCCAATCCGATGCCACCGCAAGCTAGCGCGGCCGTCTCGGCACGGGTGGGCGGTGATAACTCACGTCGGTACGGTCGCGGCTGGCCTGGCAGGGCTCCTCCGGGGTGTAGGCACTGCCCGGGGGCGGCGCCAGCGCGGCCTTGGGGATGTCGTACGTGCCCTCCACGATGGTCACCCGGTCGGCGATGCGCCACTCTCCGGCGCGCTTCGCAAAGCGATCGACGTAGCGGCCGGTGGACATGAAGTTCGGCCCCTGCGCGGTCACGCCGGAGAAGTGGTAGTACGTCTCGCAGAACGCCTCGTCGCCCTGCAGGTCGCAGACGTGATTGAGAATGGCGTGCTGCGTCGTCTCGAACAGCAGCGTGGTGCGGTCCGCCCAGGGGACGAAGTCGCCGGGCGTGCCGACGAAATGACCGTGATCCTCGATCGCGTCGTCCCAGTAGCAGCCGCGGACGAGCGCATTGTCCAGCCGGTCGAGCCCGCGCGCATAGCGCAGCAGGACCTGATGGATGGCGTGGCGGTCGATCAGTTCCGCAAGGTCCAAGGTGTCAGCTCCCGAACCAGTCGAGCAGCATCGGGGCGAGAAGCGGCCAGCGCTCGAAGCGGCCCCGGCGTCCGGCGATGTCTTCCGGGAAAGTCGAGACGTAGTTCCATTCCTGGTCGCCCCATGGCGGCTTCACGAGACTCGAATCGGGAAGCAGGCGATGGACCCATTCGGACGTCTCGCGGGTGTGGGCCATGTCGCTCCTGCCGGAACGGAAGGTCAGCACGGGCATCGTCAGGGTCGAAAAATCGGCCTCGCTCATGCCCGGCACCGGCGAGGTGTCGGAATAGGCGAAAGCCTTGCCCCAGCGCTGCATCGCCGCGATGTAGGCATCGGCGTCCTGCGCCAGCAGTATGGCGCGCAGCTTCGGGTTTCGGGCAATCTGGTCGGCCCAGCTGGGAAGCTCGACCACCGCCTCCATGCCGCCCTTGCTGGCGGCCGCGATCTGGTCTCCACAATAGTACCAGGCGAGACCCGCCAGCCCTATCGGCCCGCCGCTGATCCACCAGATCGCGATCCGGCGCACGTTGGCCGCCATGCGCGCCGCCGCCATCAGGGTGATGCGCGAGCCCGCCGAGCCGCCCGCCAGCGTCACGTCCTCCAGCCCCAGCGCCCCGACCAGCCCGACAAGCGCCTCGGCGTTCATCACCGATTCGCTGGAGGCGGTGAAGGCGATGTCGGACGCGCCGCAGCCTGGCCGGTCCCACAGCAGCACGCGGTAGCCGCCTTGCGCCAGCTTCGCGCCCAGTTCCGGCACGCCCGCCGCGTCGCGCGCGTAGCGGCCGCCCGGCGTCAGTACCAACGGCGGCGCGTCCTCGTCGCCGATCAGCTCGTAGTCGAGGGTCAGGCCGTTAACGTCGATCTTCATGCTCTCTCCTGTCGTCGCGGTCTTGCCACCGAAGGATCACACCATCGCATCCGCGCCCACCGTCGACTGCGGCGCCGTCTCCCAGCGTCCGAGGCCGTAGTCCCCGGCGATCGTGGTACGGTACATCAGCCGCTCCTCCGCGGGATCGTTGCCCGAGACGCAGTGCAGGATCCTGAGGTTGTCCCAGATCACCATGTCGTCCGGCCGCCACTTGTGCTGGTAGGAAAACCGGGTGCCGAGGCGGTTGATCTCCTGGCAAACGTCCTCCAGCAGCGCACCACCCCCGGACGTCTCGTCATCGACGATGCCCTGCGCCATGTAGGCGGAGACGTGGAGCACCTTCTCGCCCGTGGCGCGGGTCCAGACGGCGGGGTGGATGGCGCGCGGCATCGCGGCGACCTGCTCGGCGAAACCTGCGGGCATCGGCTTGGGCTCGATCATGCGATAGCGGGCGGGACGGCCGAACCGCAGTTCGTCGAACTGGGTTTCCAGGCGATAGGCGATTTCCCGGCCCTCGATCCGCGCCCGCAGGTCCTCGGGGAACGCCGCGTAGAGCGCCACCCCGTCGAGGAAGCCGGTGATGCCGCCCTCCTCCACCCGCTCGACCGAGCGCAGCACGCCCGCGCGGTTGAGTTCGTCGTTATAGCAATGGTCGAAGGGCCAGGGCAGCCAGTGCGAGACCTGCCGTCCGTCCACCTCCACGATGCCCTTGCCGCGCCGGCTGCGGATTTCGATCACGCCGGGCAACCGGTCCGAATCGACGCGCGACACGCCCTTGACCGGGTGCTCCTTGAGCGGGCCGAAACAGCTGGAGATCGCCAGTTGCATCTCGTCGCTCTGCTCCACCGCCTCGAACACGATCATGCCGTGCCGGAAGAACAGCGCGTCGATCTCGTCGCGGACGGCCTTGTCCTGCAGCGCGGCGAGGGTCAGGGCGTCGATGCGGATGCCGAACGGCAGCCCCTCCTGCAGCGGACTGGTAGTGAACGACACGGCCTCTCTCCCGATCTGTTGTCGGGAGGAAGGCTAAATCCTGCGCCCGGTCAGGGCAAAGCGCTCAGACGGTTTTTGCCGCCACGGCCGATGCGCACTTCTCGGTGGTCTGCTTCGAACCGCCGCCAAGGAACGATACGGCAAGGAAACCGGCGATGATCAATACCACGAAGCCGACCGTCACCTTGCCCAGATGCTTGTCGATCACCGCCTTGATCGGCGCACCGAACAGGCGGAACAGCACGCCCACGATCATGAAGCTGATCGAGCGCGATATGATCGAGGCGCCCACGAACACCAGCAGGTTCATGCCGATGAACCCCGCCGTGATCGTCAGCAGCTTGAACGGGATCGGCGTCGCGCCCTTCACGATGATGATCTCGGCCCCGTAGTCGCGCAAGTAGCACGCGGCCTTGGGGAAGCTCTCCGACAAGTGCAGCGCCCGCAGCAGCGCCTCGCCGAAGGCGGCATAAGCGAAGTGCCCGATCGCATAGCCGAGCAGGCCGCCCGCCACCGAGGCGAGCGTGGCGATGGCGGCGAAGCGAATCGCCTTCTTCGGCTCGGCCAGGCACATCAGGCCCAGCAACGGATGCGGCGGCACGGGGAAGAAACTCGCCTCCATGAAGGCGAAGGCGGCCAGCCACCAGCCTGCGTGGCGGTGCGACGCCTTGGCCATGGTCCATTCGTAGAGGCGGCGCAGCATTCAGGATTCCCCCGTTCAGATCGCGCCCTGATTAGTGGCCGCGCTGCACTGCGGCAAGCGGGAAGAAAAAACCAATTTGGTTATTTTAGCTTGACGCAGGCACACCAAATAGGTACATAACGGGAACACCGAAACGATGCCGAGTCGCCTCCCACGACCGGCCTGCCTCTCCAGTACAGGATCCCCCCATGGTCGAGCCGAAGCAGGCTTCGCCCGGCGCCTTGCCGCGCCGTTCGCGAACCAAGATCAGTGCCGCATTGCAGGAACTGGAAAAGGGCGGGGTCAACCAGCACTGGCGCAAGTATTTCCTCGCCGCGCTGGCCGAAACCTCGAACGTCACCGCTGCGGCCGCCACCGCCGGAGTCCACCCCAGCCGCGCCTACAAGGCCCGCAGAGTGGAGCCGGAATTCGCCCGCAAGTGGCAGACCGCGCTGCTCGAAGGCTACCAGAACCTGGAGCTGGAAGTGCTTCACCGCCTGCGCTTCGGTGAGGCCAAGGACGGTACGGTCAAGTTCGACAACCCCAATGCCCTGCGCCTCCTCGGCCTCCACCGCGAGAACGTGGCGCGCGAACGGGCCATGCGCGACAACGAAGACCTCACCGTCGTGCGCGCCGCCATCGATGCCAAGCTGGAACAGTTGCGCCGCCAGGTCGTCGCCCGCCGCGAAGCCGAAATGAAGGACGGCGCAAATGGCTGACCATGCCGCCCCCGACACAGACTGGCTGCGCGACGCGACCGGGGCCGAGATCGAAGGCCATCTCGACGCCCTCGAACCCGAAGAACGCCGCGAATGGAACTGGCACTGGCGCCTCTGGGCACGCCCCGAGCAGCTTGCTCCCATCGGAGACTGGCGCACATGGCTGGTCATGGCCGGGCGTGGTTTCGGCAAGACCCGCTGCGGCGCCGAATGGACCGCCGCCATCGCCGAGGCCGAACCCACCGCGCGCATCGCTCTTGTTGCCGCCAACCTCGCCGAAGCCCGCGCCGTCATGGTCGAGGGCGAGAGCGGGCTGCTCAACGTCGGCGCGCCGTGGCGGCGACCGGCGTTCGAGCCCTCGCTGCGCCGCCTGACATGGCCCAACGGCGCGCAGGCCATGCTCTACTCCGCCGCCGAACCCGAATCGCTGCGCGGCCCCCAGCACAGCCACGCCTGGTGCGACGAGATCGCCAAATGGGACAACGCCTCCGCCCGCGCGACGAACGCATGGGACAACCTGATGATGGGCCTGCGCCTCGGCGCCAACCCGCGCGTAATGGCCACCACCACGCCGCGCGCAGTGCCGTTGGTAACACGGCTGATGGCCGCCGAGCGCGTCGCCGTGACGCAGGGCAGCACCTTCGACAACGCGGCGAATCTGCCCCCGCAGTTCCTTGACGCGATGCGCGGGACGTACGGCGGCACACTGCTCGGCAGGCAGGAACTCGACGGCGAACTCATCGCCGATGTGGAAGGCGCACTTTGGTCCCGCGCCTTGCTGGAAACCTGCCGCGAAGACGCCTCGCCCGAACTGGTGCGTGTGGTCGTGGCCGTCGATCCCCCCGCCTCCGCCGAGGGCGACGCCTGCGGCATCGTCGTCGCCGGGCTTGCGGCAGACGGCATCGCCCACGTCCTCGCCGACGCCTCGGTCGAGAAAGCCGGGCCGGAACGCTGGGCACGCACCGTGGCCGCCACCGCGCAAGCCTGGAACGCCGACCGCGTCGTCGCCGAAGCCAATCAGGGCGGCGCGATGGTCGCCTCGGTGCTGCGCGCGGCGCAAGTGTCGCTGCCGCTCAGGCTGGTCCACGCCAGCCGGGGCAAGGCCGCAAGGGCGGAACCGGTCGCGGCCTTGTACGAAGCGGGCCGGATGCGCCACGCCGGGACTTTCGCGGCGCTGGAAGACCAGATGTGCGGGCTGCTCGCGGGTGGCGGCTATCAGGGACCGGGGCGCTCTCCCGACCGGGCCGACGCTCTGGTCTGGGCCTTGAGCGAGCTGATGCTCGGGAAAACGGTCGATCCTAAAGTGCGAATTGCCTGAAGAACGGAAAGTCACAAGCAGGGGAGCATAGCCCCCCTGCACCCCCAATACCGTCGAGGTCACGCGCGCGGCTTCCTCTCGCGCCCACCGTGAGCCGGGAGACAAATAGCCTGCGGCGCCATGTGGGGCTGAGGCGGCTGCACGCGCAGCGACGACAGTACAGGGGTCTGGGGCGATGGCCCCAGGACTTCTCTTCCTTCCCTGATTTCCTCTCTTCGAAAGGAACCTTCTCCCGTGTCCTTCCTCGAATCGCTCGTCACCGCTTTCAAGGGCGCAAGTGACCGACCTGTGCTCGCGCGCGGATCGGCATCGCCGTGGTTCTTCAGCCAGTGCGGCGACGGGCGTACCCCCTTCGAATATACGCAGGCCGTCCGCCGTGCCTATCTCGAAAACCCGGTCGCCCAGCGTGCGGTCAGGCTCGTGGCCGAGGGCATCGGCGGCGCGCCGCTTAAGCCTACCGATACGGCGCTGGCTGCGCTGGTCAGCGACACCAGCGCCGGGCAGTCGCTGCTGGAGACGCTCGCCTCGCAGCTGCTGCTTCATGGCAATGCTTACGTGCAAGCCATGAAGGACGCGCGCGGCCGTCCGGTCGAACTGTTCGCGCTGCGACCCGAGCGGGTCAGCGTGGTCGCGGGCGAGGACGGCTGGCCTGCCGCCTATGCCTATGAAGTCGCCGGTCGCCGCCTGTCGATCCCGCTGCTGGACGAGGATGCCTCGCCGAACGTGATCCACATCCGCCACTTCCATCCGGGCGACGATCACTACGGCGCCGGGTGCCTGTGCGCGGCGGACGAGGCGATCGCCACGCACAACGCGGCTTCAGCGTGGAACCGGCAGTTGCTGGAGAACGCGGCGCGACCTTCCGGGGCTCTGGTCTACGAAGGCCCGGACGGCGCCGCGCTGACCGGCGAGCAATTCGACCGGCTCAAGGCCGAACTCACCGCCGCTTATGCGGGCATGGCGAACGCCGGGCGGCCGATGCTGCTGGAGGGCGGCCTCAATTGGCAGGCGATGGCGATGACGCCCGCCGACATGGACTTCGCCACTCTCAAGGCCGCCGCCGCGCGCGACATCGCGCTCGCTTTCGGGGTGCCGCCGATGCTGCTCGGCCTGCCGGGCGATGCGACCTACAACAATTACCGCGAGGCCAACCGCGCCTTGTGGCGGCTTACCCTGCTGCCGCTGGCGTCCAAGATCTTCGCCGCGCTGGGCGAGGGCCTTGCCCCGTGGTTCCCCGATGCGGCGCTCGCGATCGACCTCGACCGCGTGCCAGCGCTGGCCGAGGACCGCGAGCGGCTGTGGTCGCAGGTGAGCGCCGCCGATTTCCTCGACCCGTCCGAGAAGCGCCGCCTTCTGGGCCTTGATGAAGGGAACAAACAATGAACTCCAACGATATGCTGGCCGGTCTGCTCGCGCAGGCGGCATCCGAGGGGAGCGACCTCGTCACCCTGCGCGCGGTGGTGGAGGAGGCGAGCGAACTGGGCGCGAAACGCATGCTCGCGCGCATCGGCCTGGGCGACGCCACCGCCCCGCAGGACGTCAGCGAACTGCGCGAACTGCTGCAGGCCTGGCGCGATGCCAAGTCGAGCGCGCGCCGCACGGTGCTCAGCTGGTTCATGCGCGGCGCCCTCGCCCTGCTGCTGCTTGGCCTGACCGTGCGCCTCGGCGCGACGGAGCTGCTGCGATGACCCTTCGACAAGCTCAGGGTGAGCGGACTTTGAAATTCGCCGGCTATGCCGCGCTGTTCGGCCAGCCCGACGCCGGGCGCGACACCATCCGCGCGGGCGCCTTCGCCCGCTCGCTGGCCGAACGCCGCGATCCGATCCCGCTCTACTGGCAGCACCGCCCGGACCTCCGCATCGGCTGGGTCGAAACCGCCGCCGAGGACGCGCGCGGCCTGCGCGTGGTCGCGCGCGTAGACAACCCGGACGGCGCGGCGGGCCTCGCCCTCAAGCGCGGCTCGGTCACCGGCCTGTCCTTCGGCTACCGCGCCCGTGCCAGCCGCCGCTCCGATGCGGGGCGCGAACTGCTCGACGTGGAGCTGTTCGAGGTCAGCCTCGTCACCCACCCGATGCAGCACGGCGCGCGGGTGCATCTGGTTTCTCCGTCGTCCCGGACCTGATCCGGGACCGCTGGCCGGGCCGCGCCCAACCCATGGCGAAGCGCCCGGAGTGACAGCCACCGCCTAAAGACAGCCACCGGTCCCGGGTCGAGCCCGGGACGACGTCATGGCTCCCCCCTTCCCCACCACAGAAAGGTGCCTACCCATGGAATCCACTGCTCCCGTCGAGGCGATCGACGCCTCGTTCGACCTAGTCGCGCGCCAGGATGCCACCGACGCCGCCGTCACGGCCCTTCGCACCGACGTCGACGACGTGAAGGCCCGCCTCGACCGCGTCTCGCGCGCTGCCTCGCGGCCGCTGATCGAGGGCATGGGCGCCGCACCCTCGCTCGAAGTGAAGAGCTTCGTGCAGGGCTACCTGCGCTCGGGCCGCGAGACGGAACTCAAGTCGCTCTCCGGCGCGGCCCTGGCCGACGGCGGCTATGCCGTCCCGCGTGAGATCGACGCGCTGATCTCGGCCCGGCTCAAGAACATCAGCCCGATCCGCGCGATCGCGCAGGTCGTGCAGACCAGCACGGCGGGCTACCGCAAGCTCATCACCACCGGCGGCACCGCCTCGGGCTGGGTGAGCGAGACCGCCGCGCGCCCCGAAACCGCGACGCCCAGCTTCGCCGAGATCGCCCCGCCCTCCGGCGAACTCTACGCCAACCCGGCGGCGAGCCAGGCGATGCTCGACGATGCCGCCTTCGACATCCAGTCGTGGCTGGCCGACGAGATCGCGATGGAGTTCGCCCGCGCCGAAGGCGCCGCCTTCGTCAGCGGCACCGGCACCAACCAGCCGCGCGGCTTCCTGACCGGCACCACCAGCGCCTCGGCCGACGGTGCCCGCACTTTCGGCCAGCTGCAGCACATCGTCTCGGGCAATGCGGCGGGCTTCGACACCTCGCCCGAACTGAAGCTGATCGACCTCGTGCACTCGCTCAAGGCGGGTCACCGCCAGGGCGCGAGCTGGGTGATGAACTCGAAGACGCTGGCACAGGTGCGCAAGCTGAAGGCGGCGGACGGCTCGTTCCTGTGGCAGCCGGGCCTGATGGAGGGCCAGCCCAACCGCCTGCTCGGCTACCCGGTGGTCGAGGCCGAGGACATGCCCGACATCGCCGCGAACGCCCTGCCGATCGCCTTCGGCAACTTCCGCGCCGGCTACCTCATCGCCGAGCGCACCGCGACCTCGATCCTGCGCGATCCGTTCACCAACAAGCCCTTCGTCCACTTCTACGCGACCAAGCGGATCGGCGGGCAGGTGCTGGATTCCGACGCGATCAAGCTGCTGCGCATCTCTACCTGACGCCCCGCAGGTAGAGCGCCCGCGCCGCCGTTTCCCCTCCCGGCGGCGCGGGTGACCTGAGAGGGCTTCGACAAGCTCAGCCTGACCCTTCGACAAGCTCAGGGTGAGCGGAGGTTAGTGCAGACCTCCCAATTCTGCTCAGGCTGAGCTTGTCGAAGCCCCCTCGGCACAAACCACCCCCTTCCTACCATTCGGAGACACCCACCATGCGGGTCATCCTCACCCCGCCCACGCTGCCGCCCCCGGCGCTGGCCGAACTGAAGCAGTGGCTGGGCATCACCACCGCCACCGACGACGCCTCGCTGACCGGGCTGCTCGCCGCCGCGCTGGACACCTGCGAGGCCTTCACCGGCTCCCTGCCGATCGAGGCCGAGTGCGAGGAAGTGCTCTCCACCCGCCCCGAGAGGCACCAGTTCTGGCACACGCTGGCGACGCGCCCGGTCCAGGCCATCGCCTCGGTCGAGACGATCGCGGCGGACGGCACCCGCACCACGCTCGCGCCGGGCAGCTGGGAGGCGGACCTCGACGCCGACGGCACCGGCCGCTTGCGGCTTCCCCTGCCCGGCGCGGAGAGCCGCGTCGCGGTGCGCTTCACCGCCGGTCTCGCGCCCGAATGGGACGCCCTGCCCGAAGCGCTGCGCCACGGCGTCGTCCGCCTCGCCGCACACCAGCACCGCGAGCGTGACGGCAACGGTGCCGCGCCTCTGCCGCCCGCCTCCGTCGCCGCGCTGTGGCGGCCGTGGCGCCGGATGCGCCTGAAATGACGGGCGCCATGAAGGCCGAGACCGACTTCGACGCCCTCGCGCGGCGGCTGACCGCAAACGCCGCTGCCCTCGCCGTCGCCTGGGCTACCAGCCGCCGTCTCGCTGCCCGTCAGGATGATAGCCGCTGGCGCCGCGCGGGCCTCGTCTGGCCGCTGTTCGCGAAAGGATAAGTCATGGAAATCCCCCTTCGCGCCGCCCTGATCGCATGGCTGGCCTCCGACATGACCCTCGCGGCGAACCTCAACGCGGTGGTCGAGGAAGCCTCCTCGCGCACCAGCCTGCCGTGGCTAGCCATCGCCTCGAGCGCCAGCACCGACTGGAGCTGCAAGACCGCCCCGGGTCGCGAGGTCCGCGTGGCGCTGGAACTGCACTGCCGGGGCGATGCGCCCGATGCGGCGGCGGACCTCGTCACCGCCATCGAGGCGCGGGTGGACAGCCTGCCGCGCCTGCAGCCGGGCTTCCAGATCGCGACAATCCAGTTCCTGCGCGCCCGCGCCGAACAGCGCGGTGAAAGCCGCCGCGCGATCCTGCTCGAATACAGGTTTCGCCTGCTGGCGCAGTGACGACTGATTTCACGCGCAGGTTGCGACAGGCCCACCCACAACCCCTCCCGCAAGCGGGAGGGGAGACCCGAGGTAAGGCCCTCCCGCTTGCGGGAGGGCCGGGAGGCTTGGCCCGAAGGGCCTAGCCGGACGGGGTAGGCCAACGCGACGCTGCGTGCCCCCTCTCTTTCACCAAAGGAGCCTTACCATGCCCGCCCAGAAAGGCAGCGCCTTCCTCCTCAAGATCTCCAACGGCAGCGTCCCCGCCGCCTACCAGACCGTCGCGGGGCTGCGCACCACGCAGATGTCGGTCACCGGAGACGCCGTCGTCGTCACCTCCAAGGACAGCGGTGGCTGGCGCGAACTGCTTTCCGGCGCGGGCGTGCGCTCGGTCTCGGTGAGCGCGGCGGGGATTTTCCTCGGCAGCGCGGCGGAGGCGCAGGTGCGCGCCAACGCCATGGCCGGCACGCTTGGCGACTACGAACTCAGCTTCGAGGACGGCGAACGGCTGCGCGGCAAATTCCTCGTCCAGCGCCTCGACTACGCGGGCGATTTCAACGGCGAGCGCAACTACACGCTCCAGCTCGAAAGCTCGGGCGAGGTGATCCCGGCATGACGCCCAACCCTCTGCGCGGCGAGGCGGCCATCGCCATCGGCCACGGCGCCTACGTGATGCGGCCCAGCTTCACCGCGCTGGTCGCCGCCGAGGAGGAACTCGGCCCGCTCTTCGCCCTCGTCGAGCGGGCGGGCGCGGGCGAACTTCACCTCGCCGAGATGGCCACGCTGTTCTGGCACTGCCTGCCCGAAGCCGACCGGCCAAGCCGCGAAACGGTGGGCGCGGCGATCGTCGCTCAGGGCCTCGCCGCCTGCGCCGCGCCGCTGCGGGTACTGCTCGCGCAAGTGCTCAAGGGCCGCGCGTGACCTTCGCAGCCGCCGCGCTGGCCCTTTGCGGCCTGTCCGCGCGCACGCTGGGGTGGCGGCCCGCCGAGTTCTGGGCGGCCACCCCAGCCGAACTGGCCGCCGCGCTCGGCCTGCTCTCCCCCGGCGCGCCTGCGGGCTTCGACCGGGATACCCTCACCAAGCTGATGGAAAACGATCATGGATGAGATCGACAGCCTCCTCGTCGAGGTCCGCGCCGGCACCGATGGCTTCGCCCGCGACATCGCGCAGATGCGCGAGGCCGTGGACGGCGACCTCGTGTCCGGCTTCACCCGCGCGGGCGACGCGCTGGAAAAGGGCCTGTCCGGCGCGATCCGGAAAGGTGCCCTTGGCTTCGACGACCTCAAGCGCACCGCCGCCTCGACGCTCGACGCCATCGCCGGACAGGCCGCGCAGACCTTGGCCTCGGCGCTGGTCGGCGGCAGCGGCGCGGGCGGCGGTCTGGACCTCTCCGGCCTGCTGACCGGCGCGCTCGGCCTGCCGGGCCGCGCCACTGGCGGCAATGTCTCGCCCGGACGCGGCTATGTGGTGGGCGAGCACGGGCCGGAGCTGTTCGTGCCGACCTCCGCAGGCCGCGTCGAAACAGGCAGTTCGGCCAGCCGCGACGTGCGCGTGGCGATCAACCTCTCGGCCCCGCGCGGTTCCAGCGCGCCGCAGTCGCTGCAGCGCTCCAGCCGCCAGGTCGCGAGCGCTGTGCGCCGCGCCCTCTCGAACTGAGGAGAGAGCCCATGGCATTCTGGCTCGCCAGCAAGCGCGAGGGGCAGGCGAGCGACTGGCTCATGCGCTTCGATCCGCGCTTCTGGACCGTCAACTTCCCGCGCCCGATAGTGGCGACGGTGGTGTCCACCTCCCCCGATGCACTGCGCGTCGAGGCCTCGTTCCTGCGCCGCGCCGACCTCGGCGGGCTGATCTGGGACAGCGTCGATACGCTCGACCATCCCCTTCTCGCCTACCGCACCGACCGCGATTATGCGCATACCTCGCTGCGCTTTCGCTGGCGGTCGGGCGGACTGATCCCGCTCGACGCGATCAACGGCCCGACCCTCACCATCGAGGGCCGCGACGAAGCGGGCGCGCCGCATACCTGGTACGTGCGCCTCTGGAACTATGCGCAAGGAACGGGCGAGGACGCGGTCGTCACGCTCGATTTCTCGGCGCTCGACGGCGGCTACGCCCTGCCCCCCGACGCCGACCGCGTCTGGCCCAGCGCGATCGAGCGGATGTTCATCTCCTTTGCTCCCCCAGGCTACGACGGCACCAGCCCCGACCCGCTCCCCGACGAGGCCGAAGGTTGGTTCGAGATGTCCGAAATCGCCTCCGACGGCGCCCGCGCCATGCTGGAGATCGGCGACGTGATCCTGCCCGCGAACGGCCTCGCCATGGCGACCGGCTACGACGACCAGGGCGTCCAGACCCCGGCGCGCCTGATCCGCGCCGTGCGCCAGCTCGGCTATCGCGGATCGGTGGTGCATTACCTCGGCATGAGCCACTACTTCCGGCTCGCGGCGAACGCCGGCCAATACCTAGCCGGGCAGGGCGGCGACCCCCTCAATGGCCCGACCCGCAGCTGGCACCGCGCCTTCTTCGCCGGATGCCTCGCGGCGGGCCTCAGCCCGATGGCCTCGCTGTCCTACGAACTGCTCGACCAGCACTGCCCCGAAGCGTGGAAGCAGCGCGACCTCGACGGCAACCCGGCACTGACCGGCTGGGATCCGCCCTCCACCCTGTTCTCCCCCGCGAATTCGCAGGCGATGACGTGGCTGCAGGCAGTCGGTGCGGCCTTCGCCGGATTGCTCGCCGAGGTGGGCGCGCCCGTCCGCTTTCAAATCGGCGAGCCATGGTGGTGGACCTTCGGCGACGGGCGCATCTGCCTCTACGACGCCGCCGCCAAGGCCGTGTTCGGCGGATCGCCCGCCGCCATTCCCGACATGCGCGCGCCGCTCGCCCCGGCGCAGACGGCCCTGCTCGATCAGGCAGGCGCGCTGCTGGCGCAATCGACCGCCGACCTCGTCTCCGCCGTGCGCACCGCCGTCGCCCCCGATCCGGTCGAGGCGCTGGCGCTGGTCTTCACCCCCACCCTGCTCGCGCCCGACATGCCCGAACTGAAGCGCGCCAACCTGCCGACCGGCTGGGCCTCGCCCGCGTTCGACCGGCTGCAGGTGGAAGACTACGACTGGCTGACTGCCGGTGCCGATGCCCATCGCCGCAATGCCCATGCCGAAGTCGACGCCCGCCTCGGCTACCCGCCCAGCGAACAGGACTACCTCGCCGGCTTCGTCCTTGCCCCCGAACAGCAAGACCAGTGGCGCCGCATCGACGCCGGGATCGACGAAGCCCTGACCCGCGCGCCCCATGAAGTCGTCGTCTGGGCGCTGCCCCAGGTCGCACGCGACGGATACGTGCGCCTTCCCCCGCCGCCAACCTCAGGAGCCGACCCCATGCAGGCCTTCGACGACGTGCTCTACCCGCTCGCGCTCGGCCGCGACGCGACGGTGGTGCCCGAGTTCTCCACCAGCGTCTCGGTCACCGCCTCCGGGTTCGAGCGGCGCAATTCGCTGTGGTCCAACGCCCGGCTGCGCTTCGACGTCGGCCCGGGCGTACGCTCCGAGGCGGAACTGGGCGCACTCATCGCCTTCTTCCGCGCCCGCCGAGGTCCCGCTCGCGGGTTCCGGCTGCGCGATCCCAGTGACTTCAGTTCGAGCGGCATGGTAGCCGCGCCCGGCCCGCTCGACCAGCCGCTCGGCACCGGCGACGGCATCAAGGCCGGGTTCCCGCTGGCGAAGCGCTACGGCGAGGGCGAGGACGCCCAAGTCCGCCGCATCACCCGGCCCGATTTCGCAACGGTTCTCGTCTCCATCGACGGGGCGCTGCAGGTCGGCAACTGGACTCTGGCCGAGCACGGCCTCGTCATTTTCGACGAAGCCCCGCCAGTCGGCGCGGACGTCCGCGCGGGCTTCCTGTTCGACGTCCCCGTCCGCTTCGCCGAGGACAGCCTCGAAGTCTCCGGCGCCGCCTTTGCCGCAGGCGAGGCGCCCAGCGTGCCCGTGGTCGAAATCCGGGAGGCGTCATGACCCGCACATGGTTCGCCGACGACCTCGAAACCGTCGCCACCTTCTGGCGCATCCTGCGCGGCGACGGGGTAGCGCTGGGGTTCACTTCGCACGACCGCGACCTCTGGTTTGACGGCGTGCTCCACCGGGCCTCGCCCGGCATGGTGCCCAGCGCCATCCGCAAGAGCGCCGACTTCGAGCCCGACAGCGCCGAAGTGCGCGGTTCGCTGACGCACGAGGCGATCGACAGCGCCGACCTGGCCGCCGGACGTTTCGACGGCGCCCAGGTCCGCATCGGCCTCGTCGACTGGGAAACGCTGGAGCGCGAGGTGCTCTACGCCGGGACCATCGGCACGGTCAGCGAAGACGACGGCGCCTTCTCCGCCGAACTCGTCTCGCGCAAGGCCGAGTTGTGGCGCGATCCCACGCCGCGCACCAGCCCCGCCTGCCGCTCCATCTTCTGCGCGCCGGGGTGCAACCTCAATCCGCAGAAGTTCAGCCGCGAAGTGCGCCTGCTCGGCATCGACGCCGCCACCAATGCCGCGCTGTTCGAAGGCGCCCCCGATGCCGCCGATCACGCGGGCGGGCGCTTGCGCTGGATCGACGGGCCTCAGGCCGGAATCCAGATGGACGTGATGGGCGGGGGCGCAAACGGCCTGATCCTCGACGTTCCCCTTGCCGATGCCATGGAGCCCGGCACCCGAGCCCTGCTGCGCGAAGGCTGCGACCACACGCTCGGCACCTGCTCGCAGCGCTTCGGCAATGCCGTCAACTTTCGGGGCGAGCCGTTCCTGCCCGGCAACGATATGCTCACCCGATATCCCGGCCCGGTGCAGTGACGGACGCAGTCACGGGCGCGCGCCTTGCTGCTGCCGCGCTAACGCTGGTGGGTACGCCGTTCCGTCTGCACGGGCGCGAGCCGGGCGTCGGTCTCGACTGCGTCGGCGTCATCGAAGCCGCGTTCGCGCGGTCCGGCCAAGCGGTGCGCCTTGCCAATGGCTACCCGCTGCGCACCCGCATCGTTCCCTCTGTCCGGCTCGACCTCGAAAGGCTGGGGCTGGAGCCGGTAGGGGACACGCTTCTGCCCGGCGACGTGCTGATGCTGCGCCCTTCCACCTGCCAGCTGCACCTAGCCATCGTGATCTGCGGCACCAGCGTGGTCCATGCCCATGCCGGCCTTCGCCGGGTCGTCCATGGTGCATTGCCACCCGATTGGCCTCTCCTGCACCACTGGCGCCTCGCGCCAAATCCAAGGAACTGACATGGCCACGCTCGTCTTCGGAAGTATCGGCACCATGCTGGGCGGCCCCCTCGGAGGGGCGATCGGCTCGCTGGTGGGACGCCAGTTCGACACCGCACTGTTCGGCTCGACCGGCCGCGAGGGCCCCCGCCTCAAGGAACTGGCGCTAACCAGCTCGACTTACGGACAAGTCCTGCCCCGTCACTTCGGCCGCATGCGTACGGCAGGCTCCGTCATCTGGGCGACCGACCTTGTCGAACGCAGCGAGGTGCAAGGCACCGGCAAGGGCGGACCATCCGTGACGACTTACGGCTACTCCGCCAACTTCGCGGTCGCCCTCGCCGGTCGGCCGATCCGCGCTCTCGGCCGTATCTGGGCTGACGGCCAGCTGTTACGCGGCGCCGACGGGGAGCTCAAGGCCGCAGGGACCTTGCGCTTCCATACCGGGGCGGGCCGTCAACCGCCGGACCCGCTGATCGCCTCAGCCGAGGGTGCCGAACGCTGCCCCGCCTATCGCGGCCTCGCCTACGTGGTGTTCGAAGACCTCGATCTCTCGGGCTTCTACAACCGCATCCCGTCACTGACCTTCGAGGTCATCGCCGACGACGACTTCTCGTTGCAGGACATCGTCGGCGACGTGATCGACGAGATCGATGCGAACGTCGCTCTCGCCGAAGTCGTCGGCTACACCAGCGAAAGCGCTCCCGCGTCGGACTTGCAGACCTTCGCGCAGATACTTCCGCTCGAAATCGATGCCTCGGGCGAGAATCTCGTCGTCGCGCGCGACCGGCGGCAAACCGCCGCCATCGCCCTTGCCGAGCCTGCCATCACGACTGCAGACGACGATTTCGGCGCGCGGACCGGCTTCACCCGGCACCGTGCCGCGCCCTCCGACAGTCCGCCCGCCATCCTGCGCTATTACGACGTCGAGCGCGACTATCAGGCCAGCCTCCAGCGCGCGACCGGCCGCAGCCTCGCCGGAGAACCGGGCGCCATCGATCTGCCCGCCGCACTCGGAGCCGCTACGGCCCGCACCATGATCGAACGCGCCGCCCGCCGGATCGACTGGACCCGCGACCGCATATCGTGGCGCACCTGCGAACTCGACCCGCGAGTCGCGCCGGGCGCACGGGTCACGCTGCCCGGCATCGCCGGACACTGGCGCATCCAGGCATGGGAGTGGCACGACGGCGGCGTCGAACTTTCGCTGGAGCGCGCCCTTCCACCGGGAGCGACGACGCCGCCCGCACTCGCTTCGGATCCGGGACGTGGCAATCCCGCGCCTGATCGCCCGGCCGGCGAGACCCGCCTCGCCGCGTTCGAACTCCCGTTCGATCCTGCAGCAGGGTCGTCCGACGCGGTGCGCACCGTGGCAGCAGTCTCCGGCACCGAAGCGGGGTGGACCGGCGCGGCGCTCTACGCCGACCAAGGTGACGGCGCGCTGCAGCCTCTTGGCCAAAGCGGCCGGACGCGCGCGATCATGGGCACGGCGCTGTCGCGGCTGCCCGGCGCCGATCCGCTGCAGCTCGATCGCGGCACTCAGCTGGAAATCCAACTCGTCGATCCCGCGATGCAACTGGCGAGCATCGACACGCGCCGCCTTGGCGAAGGAGGGAACCTGGCGTTCGTCGGCGAGGAGATCGTGCAGTTCCTGCTGGCGACGTCTCTTGGTCAGGGCCGCTGGCGGCTCGAAGGCCTTCTGCGCGGTCGTGGCGGGACCGAAGCCGCCGTCGCCGCGCACGGGGATGGCGAGGCATTCGTGCTGCCGGGCACCGGGCTTGCCTCCCTGGACGCCGGGCTGCTCGGCTCCTCGCCCTCGCGCAGAGTCCTCGCGCAAGGACGTGGCGACCCGGATCCGGTAGCGTCTCCCGTATACCTCGCAGGGATCACGCTGCGCCCGTTGTCGCCGGTCCATGCCCGCCGGGCCATTGCCGCAGACGGCGCCTGGACGTTCACATGGACCCGCCGCGCGCGTGGCGGATGGTCGTGGGCGGATGGCATCGATGTACCCCTCGTCGAACAGGCTGAGCGCTACCTCGTGACGCTCGGTCCGCTCGACGCCCCCCTGGCCGCCTGGACGACCGAGGCACCCGAACTTCGCATCGAGCCCGCCGTGCTCGCCCGATACGCCCACAACGCCGACGCGATGTTCCAGGTGCGTCAGCAGGGCACGCACGCGCTCTCGCTGCCCCTGCCGCTAGCCCCTGTTTCCTGACGAAACGGCCCTGACCGAAACCCACGGAGATCCGCCATGCCCGAACTGCTGAATTTCACCGATGCCAGCCCTCGCTTCGCCTTGCCGCTACTCCATTCCGGGCAGGCCCATAAGGAAGCCTTCGTCAACGAGGCACTTCTGCTGAGTGATGCATTGATGCACTGCCTGGTGCTCGGCGAAGCGGCGACGCCTCCGGAAAATTCCCTGGAAAACGATGCCTGGATCGTCGCTTCGGGCGCTACCCGCGAATGGTCCGGGCAGGACGGTGCCGTCGCGCTGCGCCGCGGCGGCGGCTGGGCCTTCGTAGCTCCCCGCGACGGGCTGCGCGTCTTCGATGCCTCGCGCGGGGCCGAAATGCTGTTTTTCGGTTTCTGGAGAAAAGGTTCGCTCCCCGTGGAACCACTTGGCGGGACGAGTGTTGATGGGGAGGCTCGGACCGCGATCAACGATTTGATCGCGGCTCTCCAAGCCTTGGGTATTCTGCCCTCGGTTTGACGTGCGCAAGGAAACAGGGGTTGCAGAGGTGTTGCTGATTCTGGATAGTGAGGGCGCAACAACCTCCCAAGCCCCCGCAAACGCGACAAATTTGCAACAGTCGCGCTCAATGTGCGCTTGCACACGTAAAGCCAAGGGGTTAGACACTCTCGCACTCGGTGGCTCCAAATCTCTTTGTAGGGGAAACGTATGAGGAAACTCGTCCTTGGACTGGCGCTGGCTTCGACCGCCTTCGCCACTCCCGCGCTGGCGCGCGACAAGTCGTGGTATCTCGAACTCGACTTCGGTGGCATGATCGTCGAAGACGCTGACACTGTCGTTGACGGTACCAGCACCACGATCGACTTCAAGAAGGGCTTCGACGGCGGCGGCGTGCTCGGTTACGACTTCGGTCCGTTCCGTCTCGAAACCGAAGCCAGCTATCGCCAGGCTGCGATCAAGAACTCCGGCGGCGCTGACGTCAGCAACCTGTCGTTCATGGTCAACGGCCTTCTGGACTTCGGTCCGGACGACGGCCTGCAGGGCTTCGTCGGCGGTGGTGCCGGTGTCGCTCGCGTCCACGCTGACGTGATCGACGATTCGGACACCGGCTTCGCATGGCAGGCAATCGCGGGCATCCGTGCTCCGATCAGCTCGCACTGGGATGTGGGTCTGAAGTATCGCTTCATGAACGTGTCGAACGTCGACCTGGTCGGCCCGGCCGGTGAGAACATCAGCACCCGCTGGCGTTCGCACTCGCTGCTCGGCACCCTGGCGTACAACTTCGGCGAACCGGCTGCTCCGCCGCCGCCCCCGCCGCCCCCGCCGCCGCCCCCGCCGCCGCCTCCTCCGCCCCCGCCGCCGGCTCCGGTCTGCAACAAGGGTCCGTACATCGTGTTCTTCGACTGGGATAAGTCGGACATCACGCCGGAAGCGTCGACCATTCTCGACAGCGCCGTCAGCGCCTACGCGAACTGCGACAGCGTGCCGATCATGCTGGCCGGCTACACCGACCGTTCGGGTACGCCGAAGTACAACATGGGCCTGTCGGAGCGTCGTAACGCTTCGGTCCGTTCGTACCTGACCAGCCACGGCATCCCCGACGGCTCGATCTCGAGCCAGGCGTTCGGTGAAGCCAACCCGCGCGTTCCGACCGCGGACGGCGTGCGCGAGCTGCAGAACCGTCGCGTCGAGATCACTTACGGTCCGGGTTCGGGCATGTAAGCGACCGGCAACGGTACAAGATCGGGGGGTCGGAGCAATCCGGCCCCCTTTTCTTTTGCCCGCGTTACGCGAGCCGCCTTCCAGACACGAAAAAGCCCGGCAAGATCGCTCGCCGGGCTTTCGTTTGTACGGGGCTTGAAGATCAGGCCGCGTAAGGCGTCGGATCGGTGAGCCCGGCTTCCTCGAAGCCACCCTTGCGCAGGCGGCAACTGTCGCACAGACCACAAGCACGCCCGTCCGGCTGGGGGTCGTAGCACGACCAGCTCATGCCGGGATTGAGCCCCAGACGGTCCGTCTCCCGGGCGATGTCAGCCTTGCTCATGAACTGGAGCGGCGCATGGATGCGCAGCGTCTGCCCCTCGTCTCCGGCCTTTGTCGCCAGCGTGGCGATGTTCTCGAATGCCGAGATGAATTCGGGCCGGCAATCCGGGTAGCCCGAATAGTCCAGCGCGTTGACGCCGATGAAGATGTCGTTCGCGCCGATCGCCTCCGCCCAGGCCAGCGTCAGCGACAGGAACACCAGGTTCCGTGCGGGTACGTAAGTGACCGGAATATCCTCGCCGACACCGTCCTTGGGCACGGCGATATCATCGGTCAGCGCCGAGCCGCCGAAGCGCCGCAGATCGAGCGGCAGCACCACATGACGCTGCGCCCCGACGAAACTCGCGATCTCGGCCGCCGCGTCCAGTTCGCGCCGGTGCCGCTGGTTGTAGTCGATAGTCAGCGCATTGACCGCGAAGCCGCGTTCACGCGCGATTCCGGCACAGACCATGGAATCAAGGCCGCCGGAGAGCAGCACCACGGCCTGCGGAGCAGCCGAGCCCGGCTGCGGGGTTTTCTCTTCATGCATGATTGCCCCGCTACGCCCCTGACGCCGCGACGACAACGATCAAATGCGCAAGGTCTTCGGTGGACTCAGCTGCGGCAATCGCCAGTGCGGCGCCCTTCGGCGGAGAACGCGAAAGGCAGGCCGTTGACGATGCCCTGGCTGTCGATCTGCACCAGACCATCGGTCTCGCGCCGGATCTGCGTGCGGCCGTAGCCCTGCCCGCGACAAGTATACTGCACGGTGACCTGATCGGCCTTGTCCTCGACCACGACAGTGCTGCACGGCGCGCCCGGATGGCGCAGCTGGATCAGCCGACGTCCACTGTCGAGGCAGATGTTGCGCACCGGACCACCGCGCTCGCGCAGTTCCCAGCCACCGTGTGCCAATGCATCGAGCATGCCCAATGACTGCTGCTGCGCGTAAGCCGGCAGCGCTGCCGCTACACAGGCGGCCAGTCCAAACACCGCAAGAGAAGACTTCGAAAACATTCCGTCGCACCCTGAAAACGTCCCGCCGCTCACAACATCGGCAGGGGCGCCCCGGATTTCAAGTCACTCATAGGTGTGGCGAGAGTATGACGCTCGCTTGTGCTACTCAGGCCGGGACGCGCAGAACCTTGGAACAGAACGCGCAATCGACCGGGATGTGCCCATCGTCGTCGCGCATGTCCTCCAGCTGATCCTCGGGGAACTTGGACAGGATCGAGCGATAATGCTCGACGGTGCAACGGCAGCCACGGCTCAGCGGCAGCAGAGGTTCGACCCGTACTTCGCTTTCCTCGTGGAACAGGCGCCACGCCAGTTCCTCCAGCGTCAGCACCGGATCGACCAGTTCGGCGGCCTGCACCGTTCCCGACAGGATCGCGACATGCTCCCAATCCGGATGGTCTTCCTTGACGTGCAGGCGTTCACGGCCTTCCTCGCCGTCGGGGAAATGCTGCACGAGCATGCCGCCCGCGACGCAGCGCGGCCCGTTCGAGCGGACCGCGATACGGATCAGCGTCGGCAGCTGCTCTGACTGCGCGAAATAGCTCTCGCAGGCATGCGCCAGCGACGCGCCCTCCAGCGGTACGATGCCCTGATAGCGTTCGCCGCTGGTCGCGAGATCGAAAGTAATCGCCAGGAAGCCCTTGCCGAACATCGTCTCGAGCGAGCAGTCCTCCTCCAGCGCCCCGACCATCTCCGGATCGTGGCGCAGATAGCCGCGCAGTTCCCCGTTGCGATAGTCGCAGACCAGCAGGTCCACCGCGCCGCCCTCGGCCTGCGCCTGGAACGTCAGTTGGGCGTTCTCGTCCTTGAGTAGCGAACCCATCAGCGCGGTCAGCACCAGCGCCTCGGCCAGCACATGCTTGACGACCTTGGGATAGTCATGCGCCGACAGCACCGTCTCCAGCACCGGGCCAAGCCGCACCATGCGCCCGCGCACATGGCGCGCGGGCACGGTGAACGACAGGACCCGGTCGAAGCCGGTATCGTCGCGCAGCAGGTCGTCCTCGATCACAGCTTGCCGAGCGCCCAGAGCAGAACAGATTTCTGCCCGTGGATGCGGTTCTCGGCTTCGTCCCACACCGCCGACTGCGGACCGTCCATGACCTCGTCGGTCACTTCCTCATTGCGGTGCGCGGGCAGGCAGTGGAGGAAGGTCGCCTCGGGGCGGGCGGCGGCCATCAATGCGGCATTGACCTGATAGGGCTGCATCGCCGCGACGTGTTGCTCGCCGCCCGGCTGGCCCATCGAGACCCAGGTGTCGGTGACCACGACCTGCGCCCCGGCCACAGCCTCGTGCGGGTCGTTGGTGAGGATGACTTCGCCCCCGGCCTCGCGGCAGCGCGCGATGAAACCGGCGTCCGGCTCGTAGCCCGCCGGGCCGCCGATGCGGATGGTGAACTTCATCAGCCCCGCCGCCTCGATCAGTGAGTTGGCGACATTGTTGCCGTCGCCCAGCCACGCAAGCTGGAGGCCGGGCAGCGCGTGACCGTGCTCCACGATCGTCAGCAGGTCAGCGACGATCTGGCACGGGTGCGACAGGTCGGTCAGGCCGTTGATGACGGGGACGTCGGCGTAATGCGCCAGTTCCTCGATCTTGGCGTGGCCGTCGGTGCGAATCATGATCGCGTCGACCATGCGGCTGAGAACGCGGGCGGTATCGGCGATCGATTCGCCGCGACCGATCTGCGTGGAACCTGCCTCCAGGATCAGCGCCGAGCCGCCAAGCTGGCGCATCGCCATGTCGAACGAGACGCGGGTGCGGGTGGAGTTCTTCTCGAAGATCATCGCGAGCGTGTGCCCGGCAAGCGGCGCATCGGCGTCGGCACGCCCCTTGGCCCAGCCCGCACGCGCCGCCTTCCGGTCGATCGCGTCGTTGATCATGGCGGCGAGAGTATCACCGCCCGCATCGGACAGACTCAGGAAATCCTTCATCACACGCTCGCTTCGATCTTGTAGTCCGCCGCTGCGGCGGAAAGCTTTTCCATGAACTCGTCGATGTGGCTGTCGTCGATGACGAGCGGGGGCAGCACGCGCACCACATTGTCGCCCGCCGAGACGGTGAGCAGCCCGTGATTGTCGCGCATGTGCGCCACGAAGGCGCGCGGCTCGACCTTCATCTTGAGGCCGATGAACAGGCCGCGCCCGCGCACCAGTTCGAAGAGGTCGGGATAGTTGCCGATGAACTGTTCGAGGCGGGCCTTGATCCGCTCGCCCTTGGCGCGCACGTCGGCGAGGAAGGCCTCGTCCGGGATCACGTCGAGGATCGCGCCGATCGCCGCCATGGCGAAGGGGTTGCCGCCGTACGTCGAGCCATGCGTGCCCGCGACCATGCCGCGCGCCGCCTTCTCGGTGGCGAGGCAGGCGCCGACCGGGAAGCCGCCGCCGATGCCCTTGGCGGTCGCCATGATGTCCGGCTCGATGCCGTACTGCTCATAGGCGAAGAAAGTCCCGGCGCGGCCGACGCCGCTCTGCACTTCGTCGAGGATCAGCATGAGGTCATGCTCGTCGCACAGCGCGCGCAGGCCCTGCAGGAATTCGTCGGTGGCGATGCGGATGCCGCCCTCGCCCTGGATCGGCTCGACCATGAAGCCTGCCGTGTTCGGACCGATCGCGGCCTTCGCAGCCTCCAGATCGTTGAATTCGACGTACTTGAAGCCGGGCAGCAAGGGTAGGAAGCCCTTGTGCATCTTCTCCTGGCTGGAAGCGCTGATCGTGGCCATCGTGCGGCCGTGGAAGGCCTGGTTGAAGGTGATCAACTCGTACTTCTGGTCGTTGCCGACCGACTGGTGATAGGCGCGCGCAGTCTTCATCGCGCACTCCACCGCCTCGGCGCCCGAATTGGTGAAGAACACCGTGTCCGCAAACGTCAGATCGACGAGACGCTTCGCCACGGCCTCACCCTGCGGACTGCCATAGAGGTTGGAGACGTGCATTAGCGTCTCGGCCTGCTTCTGGATCGCGCCGACGAGGCCGGGATGCGAATGGCCGAGCGCGTTCACCGCGATGCCGCTGGCGAAGTCGAGGAAACGGCGACCGTCCTCGCTGATGAGATGGCAGTGTTCGCCGCGAACGGGACGCACGCCGCACCGGGGATATACGGGCATCAGCGGGGTAATGGACATGTCGGCATTCCTTGCAGAATCGAGCCCCCAGAACGCGGGTCTTGGCGGGCCTTAGAGAAATCTCGCTTTGAAGATCGCAAACGACAAATGGCGGCCCCACCGGACCGCCATTTGCGCGCGTTTAGATGTTTGCAGCCTCCGGGTCAAACGTCCTTAAGGAGTTCTGGCCCGGAGGAGTGCAGGCAGGATCAACCCTGACGCGGCTGCAGGTTGACCGCCGAGTACTTGCCTCGTCGATCGACCTCGATGTCGAACTCAACCTGATCGCCTTCGTTGAGGCCGGACATGCCCGAGCGCTCGACCGCACTGATGTGCACGAATGCGTCCGGTTGGCCGTCATCACGAGTGATGAAGCCGAAGCCCTTCATGGAGTTGAAGAACTTGACCGTGCCGGTAGCCTTCTCGCCGGTGAGCTGGCGCTGCGGCGCCGGCTCGCGCTTGGCGACAGGGATCACATCGCCAACGACCACGAGGTCGGTAGCCGATACCTTGCCACCGCGATCGACGAGCTGGAATTCGAGCTGCTGCCCTTCGGCCAGACCTTCGAGGCCGGCGCGCTCTACCGAGCTGATGTGCACGAACACATCGTCGCCGCCTTCATCGCGCTGGATGAAGCCGAAGCCCTTGGCTGCGTTGAAGAACTTCACGACGCCCTTGCCCTGGCCGACGACCTGGGCAGGCATACCGCCGCCGCCACCGCCGCCACGACCACCGAAGCCGCCGCCACCGCCGCCGAAGCCGCCACCACGGTTACCACCGCCGAAGCCGCCACCGCCGCCGAAGCCGCCGCGATCACCGCCGCCACCGTAGCTGCTGCCGCCGCCGCCGAAGCCGCCGCGGTCACCGCCGCCGAAGCCGCCGCCACCGAAACGGTCACCGCCACCGAAGCGATCTCCGCCACCAGCGTAGAACGGATCGAACTCGTCTTCTCCGCCCCGCTTATTGTCGCGTCCCCTTCCGCGACGACCTCTATCAAAACCCATGTCTACTAGCGTACCTTCGCTGCGCCCCAGAAGTATTCGTCAGGCGGGCGGACGATCCACGCCAAACGTCAGGCAAGCGACCGGGCTAAGGCCCGGCCCTCTCCTGCGAACATGACTCTTACACGACTCCAAACGCGATGGCGAACGGAAATGCGGGGTCCTTGCAGCGCTTCACGACGAATTAGCGGTTTTTAAGCGACGAATGGGCTTGCCTGATTGCCTCGAAGCGGCTTGAAGGCCGGTTTCCGGCACCGCCCGGCCGCTCGACTACGGGAGAATGCGCAGATGTTCCGCCAGATTACCGAGACCGTCTTCGCCAGCCCCCAGATCGACATCCCCATGATCGCCGAGGCCAAGGCACTCGGAATCGTGCGGATCGTCAACAACCGCCCCGAAGGCGAGAGCGAGGACCAGACCCCGGGCGACGCCATCGAGACCGCGGCCCGGGAAGCGGGTATCGACTACGTCGCGATTCCCGTGACTCACGCCGGGTTCGGTCAGGCGCAGGTCGATGCGATGGAACAGGCGCTCGATATAGAGGGGCCGGTGCTCGCCTATTGCCGCTCGGGCACGCGCTCGACGCTGTTGTGGGCACTGGCCCGCGCGAAGGCCGGCGACAGCCCGGCGGTGATCGCCTCGAAGGCAGCCGGCGCAGGTTATGATGTCAGCCCGGTGCGCCAGTTGATCGAAATGCTGTCCGCCGGTCGCTAAGCCGAATACGTCCGAGCGAGCGATCCATAATATGGGCGCCGCCGAAAGCTAGAGCGCGTCGTCTCCTTGCTCGCCGGTGCGGATTCGCACGACTCGATCGAGCGCGAACACGAAGATCTTGCCGTCGCCGATCTCGTCGTTGTTGGCGTGTGCGCGGACGATGTCGATGACGCGCGGCGCCATCTCGTCGGTCACCGCGATCTCAAGCCGCAGCTTGGGCAACATGCTCGAGGTATACTCGGCGCCGCGATAAACTTCGGTCTGCCCTTTCTGGCGGCCGTGCCCGCTGACTTCCGAAACCGTCAGGCCCGACACGCCGGAAGCAGCCAGCGCCTCCTTCACTTCGGTAAACTTGAACGGCTTGATGATGGCCGTGACGTACTTCATGCGCGTTCCCCCACTCGTCACCCCGCTGAAACAGCATCCCACAAGTCGCATGCATAAAAAAGGGGCCGGAGCGGCTGGCTCCGGCCCTTTGAAGGTTGTGTTCGCAGGAGGAACATCGGTTGGCGACGACGGGAGGGAGGAGAGGAGGAAGTTCCCGCCGCCGCCAAACTGGAGATTCTTAGTTGTAGGCGCGCTCGCCGTGCTCGCCGATGTCGAGGCCGTCGGCTTCGACTTCGGGAGTGACGCGCAGGCCGGTGACTGCCTTGGCGATGAAGATCGCGATCACGGTGCCCACGGTTGCGAGGACCACGGTGGCGAGGACCGCCTCGATCTGGATCACCAGCTGCGGGCCGATGGCGAAGTCCGCCTTGCCGGGGCCGCCGAGCGACGGGGCATAGACGATGCCGGTGCCGATGGCGCCGACGATACCGCCGATGCCGTGGACGCCGAATGCATCGAGCGCGTCGTCATAGCCGAGCATCGGCTTGAGCTTGCTGACCGCGAAGAAGCAGATGATCGAAGCCACAGCGCCCAGGATGATGGCACCAAACGGACCGGAGTTGCCCGCTGCCGGGGTGACCGCGACGAGACCGGCGACGACGCCCGAGCAGAAGCCCAGGGCCGAACCCTTGTGACCCGCCAGACGCTCGGCGAGCATCCAGAACAGACCTGCCGAAGCGGTGGCGACGAAAGTGTTGATCATGGCGAGCGAGGCCGCGCCGTTGGCCGAGAGCGCCGAACCGGCATTGAAGCCGAACCAGCCCACCCACAGCAGGCCGGTGCCGACCATGGTGAGCGTCAGCGAGTGCGGCGGCATCGGCTCGGCCGGGAAGCCCTTGCGCTTGCCGAGGATGATCGCGGCGACCAGCGCCGAGACACCGGCGTTGATGTGGACGACGGTGCCGCCCGCGTAGTCGAGCGCGCCGAGGCCGAAGAAGTAGCCGGTCGGAGCCCAGACCATGTGCGCGATCGGGAAGTACACGATCGTCAGCCAGACGACCGCGAAGACCATGACCGCCGAGAACTTGATACGCTCGACCGTGGAGCCAAGCACCAGCGCGACGGTGATCGCGGCGAAGGTCATCTGGAAGCAGGCGAAGACGTATTCGGGAATGGTGCCCGAGACCGAATCGGGGGTGACGCCTGCGAGGAACGCCTTGCCGAAGCCGGCGACGAAGGCATTGCCACCCTCACCGAAGGCCATCGAGTAGCCGTACATGACCCAGATGAGCATGGCGAGCGAGGCCGCGGCGCCGATCTGCGTCATGGTCGAGAGCATGTTCTTCGAGCGGGTCAGACCGCCGTAGAACAGCGCGAGGCCGGGGAGGATCATCAGGAAGACGAGGACGGTGGACGTCATCATCCAGGCGGTGTCGCCCTTGTCGACGGTCGGCACGGCGTCCTGGGCGAAGGCGGCGGTGGAAACGGCTAGCGACGCGAGCGTCGCACCAATTCCGCCGGAAACCTTGGCAAAAATCTTGCGGTTCATCGTGAAAGCTCCCCTCAGAGCGCGGTGTCGCCAGCCTCGCCGGTGCGGATGCGCACGGCCGAAGCAAGGTCCAGGACGAAGATCTTGCCATCACCGATGGCCTCGGTGCTTGCGACCTGCTGGATCGTCTCGACGATCTTGGGTGCCAGATCGTCAGGTGCAGCGACCTCGATCTTCACCTTGGGCAGCATGTTGGTCGAGTACTCGGCGCCGCGGTAGATCTCCGTCTGACCCTTCTGGCGACCGAAGCCCTTCACTTCCGAAACGGTCATGCCGGCGACGCCAATGCCCCCCAGCGCCTCCCGCACTTCGTCCAGCTTGAAGGGCTTGATGATGGCTATGATGAACTTCATGCCTATCCCCTGTTAGCCACCGGCCCCAGCGCCGGCTAACAGGATACTAAGCAAGGGGTGTGCCAGTTTACCGATCAGCAAGAATCAGTGCTGATTCAACAGGTGGATAAACCGTAGATCGCGCCGGAAGCACGCAACGTCGCCCGATTCATGGGCAGTTGCCTAAATTTTAGGCAACACAAGCGAGGCACAGACCGGGAGATGGTCGGAGCCTATCGCCGACAACGGGCTGTGGTGCACATTGGTTCCCACGACTTCCCACTCGGCGGACACGACGATCCGATCTAGCAGTGCCATCGGCCGCCGGGACGGAAAGCTCCGGCCCGGCGCCAGCACCTGCCAGCCCACGCCGAATTCACGAAGGCATCCGCCGCGCTGCGCCCATTCATTGAGGTCGCCCATCATCACGGTCGGCACGCGCTCGGCGCAGTCGGCGCAGTGGGATAGCACCGAACGAACCTGATGCCGCCGCCGGATGCCCGAGAGATCCAGGTGCATGCCAACTACCCGCAGGCGCCTGCCCTCGATCAGGAGGTCCGCCCGCACGGCCCCGCGCGGCTCCAGCACCGGCAGCGGCACCGGCGCCGCCTCGACGATGTCGATACCTTTGCGCACGAGGATCGCATTGCCATGCCAGCCGAGGCTGTCCGTCTTCATCGACATGGGAACAGCGACGTAATCGGTAGCGGCGTGGATCGCCTCGAGCGGCAGCACCGCCATGCGGCGGCCATAGCGGCGATCGACTTCCTGCAGCGCGACGACGTCGGCGTCGATCTCCTTGAGCACGGTCAGGATGCGCTCGGGATCGCGCCGCCGGTCGAGGCCGACAGCCTTGTGGATGTTGTAACTGGCGAACTTGATCTGCAACGAGCGGCTCCGGCGATTGGCCTGTGTAGCAATCCGCCGGAGCGCCGTCAGGTTCCTGCGTGAACCGTTATGGTGCGATCAGGCGCCCCTCAACGTTCCTTGGTCGCGCTGAAAGTCAGCTCGGGATTGCGCTCCTGCTGGTAGCTCACATCCCAGGCCGATCGGGCCATGAACACCGGGTCGCCGTCACGGTCCTTGGCCAGGTTCATCTTGTTGAACTCGCCGAAGTCGCGCAGCGCCTTGTCGTCGCCCTTAAGCCAGCGGGCGGTGTCGAACGGCGAACCTTCCAGTACCGCCTCCACCTTGTACTCAGCTTCCAGGCGACTGATCAGCACGTCGAGCTGCAGCTGGCCGACGACGCCGACGATCCACTGCGAGCCGATCTCCGGGTAGAACACCTGAATGACGCCTTCTTCGGAAAGGTCATCGAGCGCCTTGCGCAGCTGCTTGGTCTTGGTGGGATCCTTGAGCGCCACGCGGCGCAGGATTTCCGGGGCGAAGTTGGGCAAGCCGACGAAGCGCACGTCGTTCTTCTCGGACAGGGTATCGCCAACGCGCAGGGTGCCGTGGTTGGGAATGCCGATGATGTCGCCAGGCTCGGCATTGTCCGCGATCTCGCGGTCCTGCGCGAAGAACAGGATCGGCGAGTGCACCGCGATCGGCTTGCCGAGGCCCGAGGGCGTCAGCTTCATGCCGCGCTTGAAGGTGCCCGAAACGAGCCGCATGAAGGCGATGCGGTCGCGGTGCATCGGGTCCATGTTGGCCTGCACCTTGAAGATGAAGCCCGTGACTTCCTTGTTGTCCGGTTCGATCGTGCCCTGGTCCGACGGCTGCGGCCGCGGCGGCGGAGCGTGACGCGAGATCGCGTCGATCAGTTCCATGACGCCGAAGTTCTTGAGCGCCGAGCCAAAGTAAACCGGCGTCAGGTCGCCCGCGCGGTAAGCCTCGACATCGAATTCCGGATAGCCGGCCTGCGCCAGTTCCAGTTCCTCGGCGACGGCGTCCGGCAGCGCCGCACCCTTGTCGATCTTGCCGAGAAATTCCTTGGAGGCACCCTCAGGGCGGCTGATGCCGCCGCTGGCGAGGTCGAGGATGCCCTCGAACACGCCGCCCATGCCGACCGGCCAGGACATTGGGCACACGTCGAGCGCCAGCATGTCCGCCACTTCGTCGAGCAGATCGAAACAGGCGCGGCCTTCACGATCCACCTTGTTGATGAAGGTGATGATCGGCACCGAGCGCAAGCGGCAGACTTCGAACAGCTTGCGGGTCTGCGGTTCGATGCCCTTGGCGGCATCGATCACCATGATCGCCGAATCGACCGCAGTGAGCGTACGGTAGGTGTCTTCCGAGAAATCCTCGTGACCCGGCGTATCGAGCAAATTGAAGGTGATCCCGTCCCGCTCGAAAGTCATGACCGAGCTGGTCACGGAAATGCCGCGCTGCTGCTCGATCTTCATCCAGTCCGAGCGCGCCCGCCGCGCTGCACCGCGCGCCTTCACCTGCCCGGCAAGGTGGATCGCGCCGCCTTGCAGCAGCAGCTTCTCGGTCAGCGTGGTCTTGCCCGCGTCAGGATGCGAGATGATCGCGAAGGTACGGCGGGACTGGTGGGGCGAAGTGCTCATCGGCGCGCTATTAGTGGGCTGGAGGCAAGAAGGAAAGTCCCGCCGCCCAGGTGCGTGTCGCGGATCGGGGCGGCGACAGTTGGCCTGCGCGGGCTATGCGCTAAAGGTAGCCCCAAAGGTGACCGCAACGTTCGCCCGAACAAGAGAACGACCATGACAGAGCCGACGCCCACCCTGTCGCACCGCTTCGATCCCAGTATCCTGCGTGAATACGACATCCGCGGCGTCTTCGGCATGACGCTGTTCGAAACGGACGCCTATGCGCTGGGGCGCAGTTTCGGGGCCATTATGGGAAGAGGGGCCGGCGTCGTGGTCGGACGCGATGGCCGGCTGAGTTCACCCGCGCTCGAACAGGCTCTGGTCGATGGCCTTTCCGATGCGGGCGTGAACGTCATCCGCATCGGTCTTGGGCCGACCCCCATGCTCTATTTCGCTGAAGCCTCAATTCCAGAGGTGGAGGGCGGCATTCAGGTAACTGGCAGCCACAATCCCGCCGATCACAACGGCTTCAAGCTGGTACTTGCGGGGGCGCCGTTCTTTGGTGCCGACATCGTCCGGCTGGGCAGCATGGCTGCGGCCGGCGATCTCCCCGCTGCGGAAAATCGCGGCCACATCGAGGAACGCGACGTTCTTCCGGCTTATGTCACCCGACTGCTCGAGGGGCTGGCCGGTTGCGATGGACAACACCTTTCTCGCCTTCGCATCGGCTGGGACGCGGGTAACGGCGCGGCTGGCCCTGCTCTGGAACGTCTGCTCTCGCAATTGCCGGGCGAACATCATCTGCTTTTCTCCGAAGTGGACGGGCGGTTCCCCAATCACCACCCGGACCCTACGATCGACGCCAATCTCTCAGACTTGCGCAGGCTGGTCGCGGCGAAGAACCTCGACTTCGGACTAGCTTTCGATGGCGACGCCGACCGAATCGGTGTCGTCGATGGAACGGGTCGGGTGCTGGACGCCGACCGGCTCCTCCTGATCTTCGCGCGTGACCTTTTGGCACGCCGCCCCGGCGCAGGCGTGATCGCGGACGTAAAGGCCTCGCGCACGGTTTTCGAAGGGGTCCGCGCCCTCGGCGGCCGGACCGAGATGGCGCCGGCAGGCCACTCGCACATCAAGGCGAGGATGAAGCGCAGCGGTGCATTGCTGGGAGGCGAGACGAGCGGCCATTTCTTTTTCGCCGATGACTGGTTCGGCTTCGACGACGGCCTCTACGCCGCGCTGCGGTTGATTGCCGCCACAGCCCGGCTGGAATCGAGCGTTGCCGCGCTCCGCGACGCCACGCCCGCGCTGATCAGCACGCCGGAATTGCGCTTCCCGGCCGACGATGCGCGCAAGTTCGCGGTGGTCGAGGAGGTCATGCAGCGGCTTGCGCTGGCAGGTGCCCGGGTCGATGCGATCGATGGCGTCCGCGTCGATACGCCGGACGGCTGGTGGCTCCTGCGCGCATCGAACACGCAGGCCGCACTGACCGCCCGAGCCGAAAGCGATACGCAGGCGGGCCTGCAACGCCTGCTGGACCAGATCGACGGCCAGCTCGCCGCTTCGGGACTGGCCGGAACGGCAAGGGCATAGCCGCTTCGAGCGCCGTGAAACTGCATCCACTGCGGTGCTTTTATCCCGGAGTGCCGATATGCTCCCCTCGATGCGCGCGATGACAACGCCCCCTTCCCCCGTGCCGTCGGAGATCGCGGCATGGTTCGATTCGCGCGGCTGGCAGGTGCGCAGCCACCAGCAGGAGATGCTCGCCGCAGCGGATCGGGGGCACCACGCGCTGCTAGTCGCTGATACCGGTGCGGGCAAGACGCTGTCCGGCTTCCTGCCGACGCTCGCGGCGTTCTGTCCCTCTCGCCTCGGACCCGGAAAATCGCCCGAGGGGCTCCACACACTCTACGTATCGCCACTGAAGGCGCTGGCGACCGACGTGCAGCGCAACCTTCTCACGCCCGTCGAGGAGATGGGCCTGCCGATTCGCATCGAAACCCGCAGCGGCGACACGCCATCCGACCGCAAGGCCCGGCAGCGCGCGCGGCCGCCACATATCCTCCTGACCACGCCCGAATCGCTTTCGCTGCTGCTATCCTATCCTGAAGCGCCGGAACTGTTCGCCAGCCTCAAACGCGTCGTAATCGACGAGGTCCATGCCTTCGCTACCGGCAAGCGCGGCGACCTGCTGGCATTGTCGCTCTCCCGGCTGCAGGCGCTGGCCCCGGACATCCAACGCGCGGCGCTCTCGGCGACCCTTGCCGATCCGGACGAATATCGCGGATGGCTGGCCCCCTGGGGCGAGATCGAAAGCGTCGAACTGGTCGTAGGAGAACCCGGCGCCGATCCACGGGTCGAAATCCTGCTCCCACGCGAAGAGCGCATTCCCTGGAGCGGACATGCGGCGACCTGGGCGATCCCCCAGCTCATCGAACAGATCAAGGCCCATCGCACCACGCTCGTGTTCACCAACACTCGCTTCCTTGCCGAATATATCTTCCAGGAACTATGGGACGCGAACGAAGGCAACCTACCGATCGGCATCCACCACGGATCGCTCTCGCGCGAGGCACGGCGCAAGGTCGAGGCGGCGATGGCGGACGGGAAGTTGCGTGCTCTCGTCTGTACCGCCAGCCTCGACCTCGGCATCGACTGGGGCGATATCGACCTGGTGGTGCAGATGGGTGCGCCCAAGGGCTCATCGCGCCTGCTGCAGCGGATCGGGCGCGCCAACCACCGGCTCGACAGCCCCAGCGAGGCAGTGCTGGTACCGGGCAACCGCTTCGAATTCCTCGAGGCCTTCGCCGCGCAGGAGGCCGTGCGCGAAGGCCAGCGCGATGGCGACGCCTTCCGCCCCGGCGGCCTCGATGTCCTCGCCCAGCACGTCATGGCGATGGCGTGCGCAGGGCCGTTTCGCGAGGAGGCTCTGCTCGCCGAGGTACGCTCATCACTCAGCTACGCCTGGGTGGACGAGACGATCTTCGCCCGCGTCCTCGAATTCGTCGCGACCGGCGGCTATGCCCTGCGCGCCTACGACCGCTTCCGCCGCATCGTGCGCGACAGGGACGGGACCTGGCGACTGACCCATCCCGAACATGCGGCGCGCCACCGGCTCAATGCAGGGATCATCGTCGATGCCGAGATGCTCGACGTGCGCTTTCGCAACGGGCGTTCGCTGGGCAAGGTGGAAGAAGGTTTCGGCGCCAGTCTTGAGCCGGGCGATACGTTCCGCTTCGCCGGGATGGACCTGGAAGTCGAAGCGCTGAAGGATCTGGAACTCATCGTGCGCGCCGCGAAGCGCTCCGCGACGATACCCAGCTACATGGGCCAGCGCATGCCGATCTCGACGCACCTTGCCGACCGGGTGCGCACGATGCTTGCGGACCGGGCCGGATGGGCGCGGTTCCCGGACGACGTGCGTGAATGGCTGGAAGTTCAGGACTGGCGCTCGCACCTGCCGGCTCCCGGCCAGTTGCTGGTGGAGAGCTTCCCGCATCGGGGCCTCGCCTACACCAGCTATTATACATTCGAGGGCTGGAATGCGAATCAGTCGCTCGGCATGCTGATCACCCGGCGCATGGAAGACCAGGGGCTGGCACCGCTGGGCTTCGTCGCGACCGACTATACGCTGGTGGTCTGGGGGCTGAAGGCGGTGGACGATCCGGCCGCGCTGCTTTCACCCGATATCCTGACTCACGAGTTCGTCGACTGGGTCCAGCAATCCTACTTGCTGCGCCGCGCCTTTCGCGAGGTGGCGGTGATCTCGGGGCTCGTCGAGCGCCAGCAGCCCGGCAAGCGCAAGTCCGGGCGACAAGTCACGTTCTCGACGGATCTGATCTACGACGTGCTGCGCAAGTATGAGCCCGATCACTTGCTGATCGAGGCGGCCTGGGCCGACGCGCGGGCCCGGATGACCGATGTGGCCCGCGTGGCCGACGTGCTCGACCGGGCTGCTCGGGAGATCGACCACGTGATGCTTGACCGGATCAGCCCGCTCTCGGTGCCAGCGCTCTCGATGATCGGCCGGGAAAGCCTGCCGTCCGGTGCGGCCGACGACGACCTGTTGCTGGAGGCCGAGAGTCTGGCATCGGTCGCCATGCGCATCGATCCTGCTGCCGAGGATTGAAGGCAAACAAAAAGGGGCGGATCGCTCCGCCCCTTTGGGTGCCCCTTGCGGGACCAGCCTTTGAACGATCGGCTTACTTGCCGAAAGTCGCGAACTGTTCGTTGCCGACGAAGCCGAACTTCGTGACCTGCGAGGCCTTGATGACCTCGAGAACCTGTGCCGACAGCTCGTAGCTGGCTTCCGGCTCGGGCTGGAACTGAAGTTCCGGCTCGGGGGTCATGCGGGTCGTGGCTTCGAGCGTCTGGACCAGACGCCCCTGATCGATCTGGGTCCCGTTCCACATGACCTTGCTGTCCTGAGTCAGCACGATCTTGTTCTTGACGGGGTCGATCGGAGGCGGAGTGTCCGTCGGAGGGGTCGCGACGGGCAGATCGATATCGATCGAGTGCGTCGCAACCGGGATGGACATGATGAACATGATGAGGAGGCAGAGCATGACGTCGATCAACGGCGTCGTGTTCATCTCCATCATCGGCTCGCCATCAGACTTGCCTGCTGACATTGCCATGAGATGTTACTCCTGTTCCCGCGCGTCAGTTAGGATCGATCGGGTTGGTGATGAAGCCAACCGTCGGATAACCCGAAATCTGGACGTTGTAGATCGCACCGGCGACGCAGCGCCAAGGCGATTCGACGTCACCACGAATGTGGACCTGGGGGATGAGATCCGGGTTTGCCATGAGAGCCTGCGGACCACCTTCGCGCTTCACGATCGCGTCAAGACGCTTGAAGGCCTGGTCGCGCAGTTCCTCGGAAGTCACCGGCGTCACGTTGTTGATGTAGATGCGGCATTCACCGCCGCGGTTCGCACCCTGGAAACCGGGTTCGCCCGCGCTCTTGCCCGAAGCGTCGGTGGTCGAGACGGTAAGGAGGAGATTCTCCACCTTGTCCTTCGACTCCTGCGCTACGATGACGGGAATGCGCAGCTTCTCGATCGTCTGAATCGCGACCGGAACCGCGATCAGGAAGATGATGAGCAGCACCAGCATGACGTCGACGAGCGGCGTCGTGTTGATGTCGGACATCGGTGTCTCTGCACCGCCTCCGCCCGTGGATATCGCCATAGTCTTATCCTAATCCTTGCGTTGCCTGGGGGTCGGCAGCGACTTCTCGCATGCTTCGAGCCGCCGCCTTCTTCTTGACCCCGACGGGGGCGGATCGGGTCAATGAGCCGATCCGCTTCGTTCCCCGTGCTCTTACGGCTTGGCGGGAGCGGCAGCCGGCTTGGCGGGGGCCGGAGCAGCCTTGGCCGCGACAGCGACGGTCGGCTTGATGGCGCCCTTCGAGTTGATGTTCGCGAGAATGTCGTTCGAGAAGCCGGTCAGCAGTTCGGCAATGCGCTTGTTGCGCGACTGCAGGTAGTTGTAGGCAAGCACGGCCGGAACGGCGACGAGCAGACCGAGCGCGGTCATGATCAGCGCTTCGCCGACCGGACCCGCGACCTTGTCGATCGAGGCCGAACCGGCGAGACCGATCGCGATCAGTGCGCGGTAGATGCCGACGACGGTACCGAACAGACCGATGAACGGCGAGGTCGCACCGACAGTGGCCAGGAAGGGCAGGCCGCCGGAGAGGCGAGCGTTGATGGTCGCTTCCGAACGCGACAGCGAACCGTGCAGCCAGTCGTGGGCTTCAAGCGAGTCGGTCATCTTCGAGTGCTGGTCTTCAGCGGCGATGCCGTCTTCGACGAGCTGGCGCCATGCGCTGTTCTTCTCGAGCTTGGCAGCGCCTTCACGCAGGGTCGGAGCCTTCCAGAAGGTCGTGCGGATCGCGTTGAACTGGCGCAGGATCTTCGACTGCTCGAACCACTTGGTGAACAGGATGTAGAACGAACCGAAGGACATGATGCCCAGGATGATCACGGTCGCGTAAGCGATGAAACCGCCCTGCTGAAGCGCTTCGGCGAAGCCGAACTTGTTCTGCGGCGCGCCCGCGGCGGCAAGGATGTCAACGATAAGCATGCGAGTTACCTCTCAAGAAGAATGCAGGATGTGATCGGAGCGGTCGAATTACCCAATGACCTGAACCGATCCCTTGGAGATTAGTTGAGCTTGTACACGATCGCGGTCGAGTACGACGACGAGATCGGGTTGCCGTCCGCATCGAGCGCCGGGTCGAAGCGCGCGTAGCGCTGCATACCGTCGCAAGCGGCCTCATCCAGATCCGGGCTGCCGCTCGAAGCGGAAACGGAACAGGCCGAAACCTTACCGTCGCCACCGACAGTCACGCGAACACCGACGCGGCCTTCGCGCTCTTCACGAGCAGCGCGGGTCGGATAGTTCGACTGAATGCGGGCGGCCCAGCTGCCCTGGCCCTTCGGCTTGACGCCGCGAGCCTTAGACGGACCGGGCGGCGGCGGCGGCGGAGCCGGCGGCGGCGCTGCGGTCTGGATCACCACCGGCGGAGCCGGGGGCGGAGTGATCACAGTCTGCACCGGCGGCGGAGCCGGGGCGATGTTGATCGGCGGCGGCGGCGCCACGATAGGCGGCGGCGGCGTATCTTCCTTCGGAGGCGGCGGCGGTGGCTCTTCCTCCTTGGGCTTTTCCTCCTTGATATCCACGGTGGTCACCTTGTTGATGACCTTCTTCGCCGCCTCATAGGCCAAGCCGGTGACGAGCGCATAGCCGACGAAGACATGGATCAAGGCGACAATGACAAGAGCAACAACCTTGTTGGTGCTCATCTGCTGGTCAGCGTAAGCCATTCAGACGCATCACTCCATTACCAAGCCCCGGACAAAAATTCCCGGAAGAACATGCCCAAGGGCGCCCATGGACTCCCCCCCGGAAAGAGGGAACCCATGACGAAACTCCAAATTACCCACCCTGACGGCTAACAGTCTGCCCATCCGACGACAATACGAAACGGGAGGCGAACCGAGGAGCTATTGCTATTTTTGCCCCATTTTGCAGGCTTCTTAACGTCGAAGCCCACCCCACGCAACGCCTTATCGGCCCAGCGGGGGTTAACGCGCGATTCATGCCCGGTTAGCTCAAATTGATCCAGTGCAATTTTGAGTTGAGGCCGCTCAAGGGCTATAAGCCATCGCATTTCCACGGAGATTATCGTCCATGCCTTTGATTTCGCGCCCCCTTGCAGCGGCCCTGGCGGGTGCTTACATCGCGCTTGCGCCCCTTGCGGCGAGCGCCCAGGGGCCGCTCGAGACGCCCGATGAAGTCACTTATGCCGACATCGCCGACCTAGCTGATTCGGCAGGTCTCGTGGTGCAGGCCCAGATCGCCAAAATGACCCGCATCGATAATGAACGGGCGCGCGGTCTCACTCCGGGACATGGACGCTTCTATATAGAGGCCCGCACCAGGGCCCTGCTGGTGGGCAAGGCCCCACTCGGCGAATCGGTCACCTACCTCGTCGACCTCCCTCTCGACGCCAAGGGCAAGGCACCCAAGCTGAAGAAGCAGGTCGTGTTCCTATTCGCACGCGCCGTGCCGGGCCGTCCCGGCGAACTTCAACTCGTCTGGCCGACCGCACAGCAGATTTCCACGCCCGCGCGCGAGACACGGCTCCGTTCGATTCTCCAGGCCCTTGTCGCTCCTGACGCGCCTGCGAAGATCACCGGCGTGCGCGAGATGCTGTTCGTCCCCGGCAATCTCGCAGGTCAGGGGGAGACCCAGATCTTCCTCAACACCCACGATAATTCGGCCGCCTCGATCACGGTGAAGCACGAACAGGGCCAGGCTCCGACATGGGGCGTGTCGTTCTCCGAACTGGTCGCCGACCTCGGCCACCCCCCGGAGCCGGACACGCTCGAGTGGTATCGGCTCGCCTGCTTCCTGCCCCGCACCCCGCCTGCCGGCGCCAATGTCTCGGGCAGCTTCGCCGAGCAGCAGCAGGCTCTGGCGGACTATCGCATGGTCCTGAGCCAGCTCGGCCCCTGCGCGCGGACACTTAAGTGACACCGCGATCGGCGTTCGTGCTGGAATTTGACGCCCGCCTGCCTTAGTGCGCGCTCCCGAACAAGGAGCTAGCATGGCCGAACCGCTGAATATCGCGCTTGCCGGACTGGGAACCGTCGGCACCGGCGTCGTCCGTCTCATCGAGACCAATGCGGAGCTGATCGCCCGCCGCGCCCGCCGTCCGATCCGCATCGCCGCCGTCAGCGCGCGCGACCGCACCAAGGATCGCGGCGTCGATCTCTCGCGCTACGACTGGGTGGACGACACCGCCGCCCTCGCCGCGCGGGGCGACGTCGACGTGGTGGTGGAAATGGTCGGCGGCTCAGACGGCCCCGCCCTCGCCCTCGCCCGCAACTCGATTGCGGGCGGCAAGAGCCTCGTCACCGCCAACAAGGCGATGATCGCGCATCACGGGCTGGAACTGGCCGCCGCCGCAGAGGCGAAGGGCGTCGCCCTCAAGTTCGAGGCGGCCGTCGCGGGCGGCATCCCGGTCATCAAGGGGCTGTCCGAAGGCGCCGCCGCCAACGCCATCGAGCGCGTCTACGGCATCCTCAACGGCACCTGCAATTACATCCTCTCGACCATGGAGGACACCGGCGCGGACTTCGGCGACGTGCTCGCCGAGGCGCAGCGGCTTGGCTATGCCGAGGCCGATCCGACCTTCGACATCGAGGGCATCGACGCCGCGCACAAGCTGTCGATCCTCGCCGCCATCGCCTTCGGTTCGCAGCTTCGCTTCGACGCGGTGGAGACGATGGGCATCAGCCGCGTCAAGGCCGCCGACATCGAGCAGGCCCGCTCGCTGGGCTACGTCATCCGCCTGCTCGGCATGGCCGGTGTCGATCTTGCGAGCGGCACTCCCCGGCTGTTCCAGCGCGTGCGTCCGCACCTGGTGCCCATCGATCATCCCCTCGCCCACGTCGACGGAGCGACCAACGCGGTCGTGGCCGAAGGCAACTTCATGGGCCGCCTGCTGTTTCAGGGCGCGGGCGCCGGAGACGGCCCAACCGCCAGCGCGGTCGTCGCCGACATCATCGACATCGCGCGCGGTGAAAAGGGCGCGGCATTCTCGATGCCCGCGGGCGAACTGGAAGCGATGGAACCGGCGGAATCCGGGCACCGCGTCGGCAGTTCCTACATCCGCTTCACTGTGCCCGACCGCCCGGGCGTGCTGGCCGACATCACCGCCGCCATGCGCGATGCGGGAGTCTCGATCGAGAGCCTGATCCAGAAGGGCGATCCCGATCAGGACGGCGAAGTCATCCTGGCGGTCGTCACGCATCCGGGGCCGGAGAGCGCCGTCACCGAGGCGATGCGCATTCTCGACGGGTCGGACAGCCTGACCGCGAAGCCGCTGGTGATGCAGATCATCGGGGCCTGAGATGGGCCGGGGGACGCCTCTTCGGAGGCATCCGTCCTGTACGTTCTATTCCTGAGCACTCCCGGAGCCGCCACTCCGGGACGCCGCCTTCATGGCGCGCGCAGTTCGCCCTTCGCGATCTTGTCTGCGTCCGAGCCGGCCGGGGCCTCCGGGATCGTCGAAAGATCGATGATGTAGGGCTGCTCGGGCGGGCACGGCGGGATCATGCACAAGCCGCCCATCGTCGCCTTGCCCTTGAAGATGCCGTTGCCCGAAACGTCCGGCGTGCGCGGTCGCCCATCGTTGGCGCCCACGCCGGTCGGGTCGTCGTCTCCGGTGGAGGGGACGCGGTACTGGTCCGGCGTCGGCGCACAGACCACGATCTCACCCTGTTTCATGGTTCGCAGACAGGCGTTGCGCGAAGTATCCTTCGTGATACGACCACCTGTTCCCAGCATTTTTTCGGCGATCGCACGATCTCCTGCAGAAGCGCCGGAAGCGTCTTGAGCAATCGCCGGGGCGGGAGCGATTATTGCGATTGCGAAAGGGAAAATCCAGCTTCTCGACAATTCAAAATCCTCTGTCTAATCGGTGAAAATCTTGCCTCCCTGGATTAATCCGGAGTGAACATGTCCGAAAACACTACCCCCGCAAGTCATGTACTCGATCGCGTTCTGGTCCTCGAAATGGTGCGCGTCACCGAGGCTGCCGCCATCGCCGCGTCCTCCCTCATAGGGCGCGGAGACGAGAAGGCAGCCGATCATGCCGCAGTCGAGGCAATGCGCAAGGCCTTTGACGGCCTGTACATCGACGGGACGGTCGTGATCGGCGAGGGGGAGCGCGACGAGGCGCCAATGCTGTTCATCGGCGAGAAGGTCGGCGGCGCTCCCGGCAAGGGTCCGAAGATCGACATCGCGCTAGATCCGCTCGAAGGCACCACCATCACCGCCAAGGCCGGACCGAACTCGCTGGCAGTGCTGGCGGCGGCGGAGGAAGGCGGCCTGCTCAACGCACCCGACGTCTATATGGAGAAGATCGCGGTCGGCCCCGGCTATCCGGACGGCGTGATCGACCTCGACAAGACCCCGACCCAGAACGTCGAGGCGGTGGCGGCGGCCAAGGGCGTGAAGCCTTCGGACATCATCGTCTGCGTGCTCGATCGCCCCCGCCACGAGGCGCTGATCGCCGAACTGCGCGAGATCGGCTGCGGCGTCGTGCTGATCGGCGACGGAGACGTCGCGGGCGTCATCGCCGTGACCGACGAGGATACCACGATCGACCTCTACATGGGCTCGGGCGGCGCGCCCGAAGGTGTGCTGGCTGCTGCGGCGCTGCGCTGCGTCGGCGGGCAGTTCAACGGCCGCCTGCTGTTCCGCAACGACGACGAGCGCTCGCGGGCGCGCAAGTGGGGCATCAAGGACCTCGACAAGATCTACAAGCTGGAGGAACTGGCCAAGGGCGACTGCATCTTCGCCGCCACCGGCGTCACCAGCGGCTCGCTGCTCGACGGGGTGAAGCGGCGCAAGGGCGGCATCATGACCACCGAAAGCGTCGTCATGCGCGCCAGTTCGGGCACCGTGCGCTGGATCAGGGGCGAGCATCGGATCTGATGCAAGGTGACAGGGTTTACACGGTCCAGGGGCAAAAGACGTCACCTTGGGCCGGAAAGTGTCACCTTGCGGGCCTAAGGTGACACATTTTGCGCTGGATGTGTCACCTTGTGCGGATGAGGTGTCACCTTGTGGTGTAACCTTGTGGCGGAAGGTGAGCGGCGAACGGGGCATGAGCGCAATGTACCGGAGCGCGCCATGTGTAGGAAAGCGGACCTTCGAAAAGCGCCCCGTTGGGGACCTTGTATATCCTCCCTGTTCCACAGGAATGGGGAGGGGGACCGCCGACGAAGTCGGTGGTGGAGGGGAGAAGCCCCTCCGTCAGCCCTGCGGGCTGCCACCTCCCCATTCCTGCGGAACAGGGAGGATAAAACGGCTGCTTCCCACCCAAAGTCATCATTCAAACACCATCGTCATCCCAGCGAAGGCTGGGACCGCTCTCGTCATATCGCAACTTCTCGACAAGGCCGAGATGAAGCCGGCACGGTCCTGCTTGGGCATATCATGGTCATAGCCGTCCCAGCCTTCGCTGGGATGACGATCTGATTTCGGATCGACCGCTTCCCATCCAAGCCGCAACGATGCCTCAAATCGGGCCGATGCGGTGACAATCGGTCGCCGACTATTGCAATCCCGCGACACCCGGCTACAGGGCCGGTCCCAACGACCGACCGCCAGGAACCGTCACGGGGATTCGCAAATGAAGATCATGTCCGGCAACAGCAACCTGCCGCTCGCACGCGCGATCGCAGGGTATCTCGAACTGCCGCTCACCGACGCCGCCGTCCGCCGCTTTGCGGATGAGGAAATCTTCGTGGAAATTCACGAGAACGTCCGCGGCGAGGACGTCTTCGTGGTCCAGCCGACCAGCTACCCCGTCAACGACAACCTGATGGAACTGCTGATCTGCATCGACGCGCTGCGCCGTGCCTCGGCCAAGCGCATCACGGCCGTGGTCCCCTACTTCGGCTACGCCCGCCAGGACCGCAAGCCCGGCCCGCGCACCCCGATCTCGGCCAAGCTGGTCGCCAACCTGCTGACCGAAGCCGGCGCCGACCGCGTGCTCTCGGTCGATCTGCACGCCGGGCAGATCCAGGGCTTCTTCGACATCCCCACCGACAACCTGTTCGCGGCCCCCGTCATGGCAGCGGACATCCAGGCCCGCTACGGCGACCAGTCGCTGATGGTGGTCTCGCCCGACGTCGGCGGTGTGGTCCGTGCCCGCGCGCTCGCCAAGCGCCTCGACAACGCGCCGCTCTCGATCGTCGACAAGCGCCGCGACAAGCCGGGCCAGTCGGAAGTCATGAACATCATCGGTGATGTGAAGGGCCGCGCCTGCATCCTGATCGATGATATCATCGATTCGGGCGGCACCCTGTGCAACGCCGCGCAGGCGCTGATGGACGAAGGCGCCGCCAGCGTCACTGCCTACATCACCCACGGCGTCCTGTCGGGCGCAGCGGTGAGCCGCGTGACCAATTCCGCGCTCAAGGAACTGGTCATCACCGATTCGATCATGCCGACCGAAGCCGCCAAGGCCTCCGACAAGATTCGTATCCTGCCGATCGCCCCGCTGCTTGGCGAGGCGATCCGCCGCATCGCCGACGAAAGCTCGGTGTCGAGCCTGTTCGACTGAGCTGTCGCTAAGACCCACCCCCGCCCCCTCCCGCAAGCGGGAGGGGAATGATACCGTTTGCTTGCCCTCCCGCTTATCCTGAGCCTGTCGAAGGGGGAGGCCCGGGAGGCTTGGCCCGGAGGGTTTAGCCGGACGGGGTGGGCGACAATTATCTCTACTCCCAGGGCCGCGCCTGCCCCGGTTCGATCCGGTGCAGCGCCTCAAGCCGCCGCGCCTGGCGCGATTCGAGGGCTAGCGTCAGGATCGGCTGCGGACGCGTGACGAACTGGCGCGGCGACATGCCGAACAGTTCGGTGAATTCATGGATCAGGTGGCTCTCGTCGTAATAGCGCAGGGCGATCTCATCCCCTTCGCGCGCATCGGCGACGCCGCGCAGGTGGCTTGCCATGTCGAGCGCGCGGGCGCGGCGCAGCACCTGCTTGGGCGGCAGGCCGAAGTCACGGCTGACCACGCGCTCCAGCTTGCGGCGATCGACCCCGCACTCGGCCGCCGCATCGCTGACAGAAATGCCCGGATCGCGCAGGCTGATCTCCTCGAACCGCGCGGTCACCGGGTCAGGTGCCGCACCTCCCAGCCTCTCGACCTGCTGGCGAACCAGACCCTCGATCGACTGCAGCCATTCCTCCGGCGTCGCATCAGGCTCCAGCGCCTGCAGGAAATCGTCCGAGGGCGCCGTCAGAACGTCGGTTGGAACGATCTTGTCGAGAAATTCGCCCACGCGCGCCAGCTTCAGCGCCGTGCCCGTTCCCGGACGGATGATGTAGCCCACGCTTACGAAGCTGCCTGTCACCGAGATCGGCATGCGCCGCGAGTGCGGACCGAAATAGAACGCGCCGCCCTGGGTAGTGATGGGACCATCGACGGTCTCCGCCGTCCAGTCCCCGGCCATTTGCACGCGCACGCAGGCCGTGTCGCTGAACAGTCCGCAGGACACCGTGTAATCCTTGGGCAGATCGACTTTCGTGACATAGAGGCGGCCCAGCCAAGGTGCCAGATCCGGCGCAGGCGCGCGGTTGTAGGACAGGGGTTGCCCGTCACGTGTAATGCCTTGCTGCGGCGCAATCGAGGGATCGACCGCAGGACGGTTCCTGCGTTGCATGGTTACCCTGTTTTAAAGATGCCCTCGAAAAGCGATAATTGCGCAACGGCTTGGGAGCAATGTGAGAAAATCTACAAGGGCTGTTAGATTCCTAGTATTTTCTTGCAGGTAATGCCCCCCGGATACCCCTGACCCAAGGAACTTGACCGGATCACCGTTCGGAAGGCAGAGCAGGCGGCATGAAACTCGACCACGACATCGCCCTCGCGCTCCGCCTCGCCGATGCGGCCGGTGAAGCGATTCGCCCTCACTTCCGCACCGGCCTCGCCGCCGACCGCAAGTCCGACGCCTCGCCCGTCACCGTGGCCGACCGGGCGGCCGAGGAAGCCATGCGCCGCATCCTCAAGGCCGAAGTCCCGCGAGACAGCATCATCGGCGAGGAGTTCGGCACCGAGACCGGCACCTCCAACCGGACCTGGGTGCTCGACCCGATCGACGGCACCATCGCGTTCATGGGCGGGCGTGCGACCTTCGGCACGCTGATCGCGCTGCTGGTCGACGGCTGGCCGGTGCTGGGGATCATCGACCAGCCCATCCTGAACGAGCGCTGGGTCGGCGCCAGCGGCCACGCCACCACTTTCAACCGCCGCGAAGTGCGCACCCGCCCCTGCTGCGAACTCTCCGACATGATGCTGGCGACGACCGGCCCGCAGTACTTCGACGACCATCAGGGCGCCCACTTCATGGCGCTGGCGGCCAAGACCGACCACAAGCGCATGATGTTCGGCGGCGACTGCTACAACTACGGCCTGCTGGCGAGCGGCCACATCGACCTCGTCTGCGAGGCGGGGCTCAAGCTGCACGACTGGGCGGCGCTGGTCCCCATCGTCGAGGGTGCGGGCGGCATCATGTGCGACTGGAACGGCGAGCCCCTCAACGCGGACTCCGGCGGCGAGGTGCTGGCGATCGGCGACCCGGCGCGGCTGGAGGACGTGATCGAGGCGATGGCCTGTCACAATCACGGCCATCATCACGACTGACCCTTGAGGCTGTTCTTCTACGGCACCCTTCGCCCCGATGCGGATACGCCGATGGCGCGGTGGATCGCGGCGCGGCTGGTCGGGGCCGAGCCGGGCGAGGTGCCGGGGCGGCTTTACGCGATCCCGGACGCGGACGGCTGGTATCCGGCGCTGGTGCCGGGTTCGGGGCAAGTGCGCGGGGTACTGTGCGACCTGCGGTTGCGACCGGGTGATCTCGCGCGGCTGGATATCTATGAAGGGCGCGAGTATCGGCGCCTTGCCCTGCCGGTGCGCACGAGCGCAGGGCGGGTCACCGCGCAGACCTATATATGGCGAAAAGGTCTGCCGGATGGCCCCACCATCGGCCCGGACTTCCTCGAATGGCTCCACGGCATTCGGGGTGTGGCGTACTCGCCATCCCGGACCTCATGGCGGCAGGCGTTCTAACGGGCCGCTTGCCTTTCCGCCCATCTCCCCCTAAGGGCGCGTCCTTCAATCGACACGGTCGAGTCTGCCCCTGGGGAGATTCGCGGGTCGGCCTGGCGAAAAGGGCTGCCATGGCCGGCGGGACGTGTCCCGATCAAAGGAGACGAAAATGCCCAAGCTGAAGACCAAGAGCGGCGTGAAGAAGCGCTTCAAGCTCACCGCCACCGGCAAGGTGAAGCACGGCGTAGCCGGCAAGCGCCACCGCCTCATGAGCCATAACGGCAAGTACATCCGCCAGAACCGCGGCACCGAAGTCATTTCCGACGCCGATGCCAAGGTCATCAAGAAGTGGGCGCCCTACGGGCTCAACTGAGGAGTACTGACGAATGAGCCGTATCAAGAGGGGTGTCACCACCCGCGCAAAGCACAAGCGGATTCTGGACCAGGCCAAGGGCTATCGTGGTCGCCGCAAGAACACCATCCGCGTCGCACGCCAGGCCGTCGAAAAGGCCGGCCAGTACGCGTACCGCGACCGCAAGATCAAGAAGCGCACCTTCCGCGCTCTCTGGATCCAGCGCATCAACGCGGCCGTCCGCGCTGAAGGCCTGACCTACTCGCAGTTCATCCATGGCGTGAAGCTCGCCGGGATCGAACTGGACCGCAAGACGATGGCCGACCTCGCCATGAACGAAGGCGGCGTGTTCAGCACCGTCATCGCGCAGGCGAAGGCAGCTCTGCCCGCGGCGGCGTAAGCCACCGACGCGTAAAGCTCCTCAGCTTCATCGCGCGATTTCAAAGGGCGTGGATGGCATGTGCCGTCCGCGCCCTTTTCGCGTGTTGGGATAGCGCACCAGCTGGGTTCCTGCCTGCGCGGGAATGACGACAGGGTGTTAACTGCCGATTGAAGCGATTCCGCTGCATCACTCTTCCCAGTCATTCCCGCGAAGGCGGGAACCCAGCTGGTGGCCCCTCCGATGCGCGAAACCTTCGATCCATGCACGTACCTCCTCGCGTCACATCGCAACGGTACGCTCTATGTCGGAGTCACATCGAATCTGCTTCGTCGCCTCCATCAGCACCGCGAGGGCTTGATCGAAGGGTTCACGAGCGACTACGGCGTGCATCGACTGGTCTGGTTCGAGCGGCACGCGACGATTGAAAGCGCGATCCTGCGCGAGAAGCGGATCAAGACGTGGAACAGGGCGTGGAAACTCGCCCTGATCGAACAGGCCAATCCCGATTGGCGCGACCTTGCGGTGGATTTCGGCTTCGTGCCGCTGCCACCGCCCCGGATCGTCAGGGGATAGGGCATCAGATGGGTTCCCGCCTTCGCGGGAATGACGAGTTTTTGGGGTTTAGTATCGTGCTCGATTTTGATCAGGTGATCTCGGCGATCGAAGGTGCCGAAACGCTCGAGGCTCTCGAAGCGCTGCGCATTCAGTATCTGGGCAAGGCGGGCGAGATCACCGGGCTGATGAAGCGTCTGGGCGGCATGTCGCCCGAGGAGCGGCGCGAGATGGGGCCGCTGTTCAACGGCTACCAGCGCGACGCCAACGCCGCCATCACCGCCCGCAAGGACACCCTCGAAACCGCCGCGCTCGACGCGCGCCTTGCGGCCGAGACGATCGACCTCTCGCTCCCTGCGCCCGCCACCCCGCGCGGCGCGGTCCACCCGGTTTCGCAGGTGATGGACGAGCTGGCCGAAGTCTTCGCCGACCTCGGTTTCGCGGTCGCCACCGGGCCGGAGATCGAGGACGACTGGCACAACTTCACCGCGCTAAACATGCCCGAAAGCCACCCGGCGCGCGCGATGCATGACACCTTCTATTTCCCGGACCGCAACGACGACGGCCGCGAGATGTTGCTGCGCACGCATACCTCGCCGGTGCAGATTCGCTCGATGATCCAGCAGGGCGCGCCCATCCGCATCATCGCGCCGGGCCGCGTCTACCGCTCGGACAGCGACGCCACGCACACGCCGATGTTCCACCAGATCGAGGGCCTCGTCATCGACAAGGGCATCCACCTCGGCCACCTGAAGTGGACGCTGGAAGCCTTCCTCAAGGCCTTCTTCGAGCGCGACGACATCGTCCTGCGCCTGCGCCCCAGCTACTTCCCCTTCACCGAACCCTCGATCGAGGTGGACGTGGGCTATTCCAGCCAGGGCGGACGCAGGGTCGTCGGCGGCTCGGGCGATGCGCCGGGGCATGCCTGGATGGAAGTGCTCGGTTCGGGCATGGTCAACCGCCACGTCATCGCGGCGGGCGGCATCGACCCTGACGAATGGCAGGGCTTCGCCTTCGGCATCGGCGTCGATCGCCTCGCCATGCTCAAGTACGGGATGGACGACCTGCGCGCCTTCTTCGACGGCGATGTGCGCTGGCTCTCCCACTACGGTTTCTCCGCCCTCGACGTGCCGACCCTTTCGGGCGGCGTCGGCACACCGGCCTAAGGCGGGAAGGATTTAAGACATGAAGTTCTCGCTCTCCTGGCTCAAGCAGTACCTGGAAACCGAAGCGACGATCGAGGAGATCGCCGCCAAGCTCAACGCCATCGGCCTTGAAGTCGAAGGCATCGAAGACCCCGCCGCCAAGCTGGAAGGCTTCCGCGTGGCCAAGGTGCTCACGGCTGAAAAGCACCCACAGGCAGACAAGCTGCAGGTCCTGACCGTCGACACCGGTGACAAAGTGCTCACCGTGGTCTGCGGTGCGCCCAATGCGCGCGCAGGGCTGGTCGGCGTGCTCGGCCTGCCGGGCGCGGTGGTGCCGGTGAACGGCATGGCCCTCAAGGTTGCGGCCGTGCGCGGCGTGGAATCGAACGGCATGATGTGCTCCACCCGCGAGCTGGAGTTGGGCGAGGACCACGATGGCATCATCGAACTGCCCGAGGATGCGCCCGTCGGCACGCCCTTCGCGCAGTATCACGGCGCCGATCCGGTCATCGACGTGTCGATCACCCCGAACCGTCCGGACTGCATGGGCGTCTACGGTATCGCCCGCGATCTCGCGGCAGCGGGCCTCGGCACGCTGAAGCCGATCGTCGCGTCCGAGGCCGCAGGCACCTTCCCGTGCCCGGTCGAGGTGCGCACCGATGACGCCGAGGGCTGCCCGGCATTCTACGGCCGCGTCATCAAGGGCGTGAAGAACGGCCCTTCGCCGCAGTGGCTGCAGGATGCGCTCAAGTCCGCGGGCCAGCGCCCGATCTCGGCGCTGGTCGATGCGACCAACTACGTGATGCTCACGTATGGCCGCCCGGCCCACGCCTACGACCTCGCCAAGCTGACCGGCGCCGTCGTCGCCCGCCGCGCGGTGGAGGGCGAGACGGTCGAGGCGCTGAACGAGAAGACCTACACGCTCGACGCCGAGATGACCGTGATCGCCGACGACAGCGGCGTCCACGACATCGCAGGCATCATGGGCGGCCAGCACTCGGGCTGTGGCGATGCCACCACCGACGTCCTGCTCGAAATCGCCTACTTCGATCCCGAGCGTATCGCCAAGACGGGCCGCAAGCTCAACCTCACGTCAGACGCGCGCGGGCGGTTCGAGCGCGGGATCGACCCGCAGTTCCTCGACACCGGCCTTGCATTGCTGACGAACCTGATCACCCAGCTGTGCGGCGGCGAAGTGTCCGAGATCGTGCGCGCGGGCGCTGCTCCGGGCACGCCCAAGATCGTCCACTTCGCGCCCTCGCTGGTCGAGAAGCTGGGCGGCGTCACCGTCACGCCCGGCGAACAACAGCGCATCCTCGAAAGCCTCGGCTTCTCGGTGGTGGAAGCTGACGACTGGGCCGTCACGGTTCCCGGCTGGCGCCCCGACGTCGATGGCGCCCCCGACATCGTCGAGGAAATCGTGCGCATCCACGGTCTCGACAAGGTCGAGAGCGTTCCGCTTCCCCGCGCCGACGGCGTCGCCAAGCCCACCGCCACCCCGGCGCAGGCACTGGAACGGCGCGTGCGCCGCGCCGCTGCGGCGCGCGGGCTTCAGGAAGCCGTCACCTGGTCGTTCCTGCCCGAGCCCGCCGCCGAGACTTTCGCCGAAGGTCCGCTGTGGGTGCTCGCCAATCCGATCAGCGAGGACATGAAGGCCATGCGCCCCTCGCTGCTGCCGGGCCTGCTGATGGCGGCGAAGCGCAACCTCGATCGCGGCGCGGCCTCGCTGCGCCTGTTCGAGATCGGCCGCCGCTATCTGCGCGGTGCCGGCGGAGCGAGCGATGAACGGCTGACGCTGGGCGTCGTCCTCGCGGGCGATAAGACCGCGCGCGGCTGGGCGACCGGCAAGGCGACGGCGTTCGACGCCTACGACGCCAAGGCCGAAGTGCTGGCGCTGCTGGCCGAGGCTGGCGCCCCGGTCGACAAGCTGCAGGTCATGGGCGAGGCTGGTCCCCAGTTCCACCCCGGCCAGTCGGCGACGCTGCGCCTCGGCCCCAAGACGGTGTTGGCGCGCTTCGGCATGCTGCACCCGAAGACGGCGAAGCAGTTCGACGTCGATGGCCCGGTGGCGGTCGCCGAACTGTTCCTCGACGCCATTCCCGGCAAGAAGGGCACGCCCGGCTTCGCCCGCGTCTCCTACGCGCCCCCGGCGCTGCAGGCGGTGACGCGCGACTATGCGTTCCTCGTGCCTGCAGAGCTGCCCTCGGGCGATCTCGTGCGGCTGGTGCAGGGCGCGGACAAGGCCAACATCGTCGCGGTGCGCCTGTTCGACGACTTCCGTGGCAACGGCGTGCCCGAGGGGCAGAAGTCGCTCGCGCTCGAAGTCACGCTCCAGCCGGTCGAGGCCAGTTACAAGGAAGCCGATCTCAAGGCGATCAGCGAAAAGGTGACCGCCGCCGCCGCCAAGCTGGGCGCGGTGCTGCGGGGGTGATCGTCGTCCCGGACTTGATCCGGGACCGCTGGCGGTCTTTAGGTGAGCGCTGGCCGTGAGCCGCCCCGCCGCAAGGTGGGCCGTTCACGGCCGGCGATCCCGCCTTTCGCCGGGATGACGATAGGGGACTGACGTGGACTTCGTGACCATCTCCTCCGGCGATCTCACCGCCCGGATCAACCCGCTCGGCGCCGAACTCTGGTCGCTGACCGACAGTTTCGGCCGCGAATACATGACCGATGCCGACCCGGCGTTCTGGACCGGCCACGCGCCGCTGCTGTTCCCGATCGTCGGGGCCTTGAACGGCGACACCTACCGACTGGACGGCGAGGAATACGGCCTGCCCCGGCACGGCTTCGCGCGCAAGTCGGTGTTCGAGGTCTTGGAAGCGGGCACCGATCGTGCGCTGTTCCGCCTGACCGACAGTCCTGAAACGCGCGCGGTCTATCCGTTCGCCTTCATGCTGGAGATGGCGTTCCGACTGGAAGGCACAGCCCTGTTCACCGAGGCGCGGGTCATCAACTCCGGCGATGCATCGCTGCCCTTCAGCCTGGGTTTCCACCCCGGCTTCGCCTGGCCGCTGCCCGGCGGCGCCACCAAGGCCGACCACGTGGTCGCCTTCGAACAGCCCGAACCCCAGCCGATCCGCCGCATCGACGGCCCCACCGGACTCCTGTTGCCCGAGCCTGTGGCATCGCCGGTCGAGGGCCATATCCTGCCGCTGGACGCCGCGCTGTTCGAGGAGGACGCGGTGATCTGGGACCGCCTCTCCAGCCGCGCGCTAACGTACGGCGCGCCGGGCGGGACGCAACTTGCCATCGCCTTCCCGGACACCCCGATGCTGGGCATCTGGCAAAAGCCCGGCGCGGCTTACTTGTGCATCGAACCGTGGCAGGGCCATGCCGACCCCCTTGGCTTTGCCGGCGATTTCCGCGAAAAGCCGGGCGTGATCACGCTGGCGCCCGGAGAGGCGCGCAGCTTCCGCATGGACGTCGCCGTCCTCTCCGCAGATTGAAGGAATCCCCCATGAAGACCGTACTCGTAACCGGCGCTACTTCCGGTATCGGCGAAGCCTGCGCGCGCGCTTTCGTGAAGGCCGGATGGCGCGTGATCGGCACCGGCCGCCGCGCCGGGCGGCTTCAGGCGCTGACGGACGAACTGGGTGCCGACCGCTTCCACGCCGCCGTCTTCGACGTTCGTGACGAAACCGCCCGCGACGCCGCGCTCGATGCGCTTCCGGCCGATTTCGCCGCGATCGACTGCCTCGTGAACAACGCGGGTCTCGCGCTGGGCGCGGCGCCCGCGCAGGCAGCCGACCTCGCCAACTGGAAGACGATGATCGACACCAACGTCGTCAGCCTGGTCTCGCTCACGCACAAGCTGCTGCCGGGCCTGATCGCGCGCAAGGGCGGGATCGTGATGCTGTCCTCGGTGGCGGCAACATATCCCTACACCGGCGGCAACGTGTACGGCGGCACCAAGGCCTTCGTGCGCCAGTTCGCGCTCGGCCTGCGCTCGGACCTGTCAGGCACCGGCGTACGCGTGACCTCGATCGAGCCGGGCATGGTCGAGACAGAATTCACCGTGGTGCGCAATGGCAGCGACCAGGCCGCGTCAGACACGTTCTACGCAGGCGTCAACCCGATGACCGGCGAGGACATCGCCGAGACCGTGCTGTGGGTCGCCACCCTGCCCGCGCACGTCAACATCAACACGCTGGAACTGATGCCGGTGAACCAGTCGTTCGCCGGCTTCCAGATCGCGCGGGAGGGTTAATCGACGGGCAGCACCGCCAGCAGCAGGTCGCGCGCGGCATTGGCCTCGTGCACCTGCTCGGAGCTGCCGCCCTTGTCGGGGTGCACCAGCGCGATGCGGCGGCGGTGCGCCTCGACGATCTCGCGCCGGTCGGCGCCCGCGTCCACGCCCAGCAGCGCCCGCGCCTGCGCGGTCTCGAAGGACGGCCCCGCGACCTTGCGCTTCTTTTCCCAGGGCCAGCGGCCGATGAGCATCCGGCAGACGATGCAGCCGAGCGCGACCAGCCAGAGCAGCTTGATCATGGGCCTTCCCGTCAGCTCGCGGCGGCGAAGGCCGTTTCGGACTCCCGCCGTACCGGCACCGGCAAGTTGAGCCCGGCGACCAGCCCGCGCAGCTCCTGCCGCGCGACGAGGTGGCTGGTGCCCAGATCGCCCAGAAAGCCCTTGTCGAGCAGGGTCAGGCCCGAGGGGAACAGCTCACGGAAGATGACGCGCTCGGACAGGCCCGCCGCGACGCGGAAGCCCGCGCGCTTGGACAGTTCCTGAAGCGCCCCGTCGATACGCCGCATATTGCGCGCCTCGACATGCTGGACGCGGTTGCGCACGACGACCCAGTCGAGTTCGCGGCGGCCTTCGTTGATGGTCTTGAGGCCGCGCTTCTTGCGCGCCTCCCACATGACTTCGGCATAGAACGAGAGGCGCTTGACCTTGAAGGTCTCGCTTTCCACCTGCCCCAGAAGGTCGAAGTCGACGAAGCTGTCGTTGAGCGGCGTGACCAGCGTGTCCGCCGTGGTCGCCACGTGGCGGGCGAAGGGATCGTCGCGGCCGGGCGTGTCGAAGACGAGGAAGTCGTAGCCATCGGCGATCTGCTCGGCGAGATCGTCGAGTTCGCCGATGTCGTCGCCATCGTAGACCGCGAAGCGCGCGCCGGGCAGCGCGATCTCGCGCTTGCGCTCGGTCTCGATGCGGTTCTCGAGGTAGCGATAAAGCGTGCGCTGGCGGTGGTCGAGGTCGATGCAGGCGACATTCGCGCCCTGATAGGCGAGCGCGATGGCGACATGGACGGCGGTGGTGGACTTGCCGGTGCCGCCCTTCTCGTTGGCGAAGACGATGCGATGCGCTGTCACGTGACCGTTATCCTGTTCGCGCGAGACCGGTCGCCCGGCCCGACGTTGAAATCATTGCCCCCGCAGGTGCGCCGGGGCTAAGGCCCAAAGTCAAAGGACCCCAACGCACCTTTCGGTCGCGCCCATCATACCGGAGCAGCCAAGCCCAATGCAAACCGTCCACGCCCTTGATCCACTGCGCAATGCGGTTTCCGAGCTTCGCACGGCGGGCCCAGTGGCGCTCGTGCCCACGATGGGCGCACTGCATGACGGCCATCTGACGCTCGTGCGCGAGGCGAAAAGCCGGGGCGCCAGCATCGTCGTGTCGATCTTCGTCAACCCGCTCCAGTTCGGTGCGAACGAGGATCTCGACGCCTATCCGCGCCAGCTTGCCCGCGACTCGGCGCTGCTGGAGGCGGAGGGCGTGGACCTGCTCTGGGCACCCACGGTCGAGGCGATGTACCCGGCCGGGTTCGCCTCCAATATCTCGGTTGCGGGCGTCAGCGAGGGCCTGTGCGGCGCGTCGCGGCCCGGCCACTTCGACGGCGTCGCCACCGTGGTGTGCAAGCTGTTCAACCAGGTCATGCCCGACATGGCCCTGTTCGGCGAGAAGGACTGGCAGCAACTGGCCGTCATTCGCCGGATGGCGCGCGACCTCGACCTCACCCGCCCCGCCGCCGCCGCGATCCTCGGCGTGCCGACCGTGCGCGAGGCGGACGGACTCGCGATGTCCTCGCGCAATGCCTACCTCTCGGCCGAGGATCGCAAGGAGGCCGTCGCGCTGCCGACCGCGATGCGCCGCGCCATCGCTGCGATCGAGGCGGGCGCGGACGTGCCGGAAACCCTCGCCACGCTGCAGGCGGAAATCGTCGCGGGGGGCTTCCGCTCGGTCGATTATGCCGAACTGCGCGATGCGGACGATCTCACCGTGCTGACCACCCGTTCGAACCGGCCGATGCGGCTTATCGTGGCGGCCCGGATCGGCCCGGCCCGGCTTATCGACAACATGGCTGTGAATCCTTCCTGACGTTGTATTTGCGAAAGATTCTCACAGACATCGTCATTTGTTCGTGCAAGAGTGAACGCATAAGGAGTTTGTCGCCCCGGGGATTGGGCAGGCCGCGTGTCCGCGCGGTGCAACAGGGAGCCTTGATTATGAAAACGTTCGTCTGCGCGCTGGCCGCGCTCGCCGCAGTTTCGGCCACCCCCGCCCTCGCCGACCAGTCCTCCGGCCGCAAGCTGCAGGAAAAGGGGACGCAGGAGATTCCCGTCTGCCGCAAGAACCTCGGCACCGTCGCCATCATCGAGCCCGACACCCAGTGGTGGCGCGAACTCAGCCTCGGCAGCCCCGAGGCGATCCTGCGCGTCTTCGTGCAGAAGTCCGGCTGCTTCACCATGGTCAATCGCGGCCGCTCGCTGCAGAACAGCGCCATGGAGCGCGCGCTCGCCGAACAGGGTGAACTGCAGAAGGGCTCCAACATCGGCAAGGGCCAGATCAAGGCGGCGGACTATTTCCTGCAGCCGGACATCGTCTCGACCAACAACAATTCGGGCGGCGGCGGCCTCGGCGGCGTGCTGGGCGGCGTCGGCGGTTTCTTCGGGCGCGGCGTGGGCGCCATCGCCGGTGGCCTCAACGTCAAGAAGGGCGAGGCGAACGTCACCCTCTCGATCGTGAATTCGCGCACCACCGTGGAAGAGGCGCTGACCGAGGGCTATGCCCGCAAGTCCGATGTCAGCTTCGGCGGTGGCGGCGGCGGCTTCTTCGGCGGCACCTTCGGCGCGGCCGGCGGCGGCGGCTACCAGAACACGCAGATCGGCCAGATCATCGTGCTCGCGTACCTCGATGCCTATACCAAGCTGGTAACGCAGCTCGGCGGCCTTCCGGTCGATCCCTCCGCCGCAGCGCCCAAGGCGAACTGACCGCAGATCGCGGCTTCGCGCCCTGCGGGGGCATGACAGCCATTGTCAGGCGACCCGCACCCGGCGCTCGTATATGCACGGTACGTCAAGAAAGCTGAGCAACGGCGGGCAGGGAATGACCGCGCGCCGTTGCCGGGGGACCAAGGCTATTAACAACCCGACTTCATTTCGGCGCTTCCACGGCGCCCGTATCCTCTCGCGTGGTTCCGAGCTGTTTCGGGGCCGGGAGAGCCGCCGTCCCAGTCCCCTTAGGCGGCGCCCGGTTCCGTTCAACCCGATGGCGGCCGGCGGATCGTACTGCACCGAGAACCGGGAGGGTTTCTCGCGCGGATACGATCGCTCGGCCGCCATCGGCACCCTTGCGGGGCGCACCGCATGAGCGGCCTGTCCATCCTCTACATCGAGGACGATTCGCGCGCGGCCTCGCAAGTCGAGGAACTGGCCAGTCTTTCCGGCGACTCGCTGACCTGGTGCGCCACCGGTAACGACGGGCTAAAACGCGCGGGCGCCGAGCGCTTCGACGTCATCATCCTCGACCGCATGCTGCCCGATCTCGACGGCATCACCATCCTGTCGCGCCTACGCGAAAGCGGGGTCGGCACGCCGGTCCTGCTGCTTTCCGCGCTCGGCCGCACCACCGACCGGGCCGAAGGACTGGACGCGGGCGCGGACGACTATCTCGCCAAGCCCTTCGAGGGCGAGGAACTGCTCGCCCGCCTGCGCGCCCTGCACCGCCGCTCCTCGGGCCGCGAGCACTCCGCCGTGATCCTCTACGGCGCCTTCGAATGCCACGTGAAGGCGCGCACCGCCTTTCGCGACAACCGCCACCTTGCGCTCAGCCCCAAGGAATTCGAGCTGTTCCGCTACTTCATGGAGAACGCGGGCGAAGTGCTGACGCGCGAGATGCTGTTGCGGGATGTGTGGAAGATGAACTTCGATCCCCAGACCAACGTGGTGGACGTCAACATCGGCCGCCTGCGCCGCAAGCTCGAGGAAGGCTTCGACAAGCCCGCGCTCGAGACGATCTGGGGCTCCGGCTACAGGCTGCTGGACGGGCGGTGAGCGTGTTCACGCGCCGCCAATTTCCATGAAGCGGCTGGCTTTCATCCGCAATTCGATCTTCGCGCAGATCGTCGTCTGGGCGATCGGGACGGCTGCGGTGATCACCTTCGGGCTGTGGCTGCTGACCAATGCCACGATCGAGCGCTCCAACCGGCAGGCGCTGGAACGGGCGGTCGATGTCGATCTCGCCGGCATGGTCGACATCTACGCCAGCGGCGACCGTGACGAACTGGCCAAACGCATCAAGGACCGCCTCGCTCTCCAGCCGCGCAACGGTGATCCCGCGCATTACCTGCTCGCGGACGCACGCGGCAAGCGCATCGCCGGCGACCTCACCGATTGGCCGGGACTGCATGCCGGTATCTCCGAGGCCGCCGACATCCGTATCGAGGGCGGGGAACGCGCCTTCGCGCGCGCGACCCAGCTCGGGCCGAACCTCAAGCTGCTGGTCGCGCACGAATATCGCGACCTCTCCATGCTGCTGCGGCAGGTGGCGCTGGTGTTCCTGACCGGCGGCGTGCTCGCGATGCTGGCAGTGGCCCTCGGCGGCTGGACGGCGGCGCACCGGCTCGCCGGAAGGCTCGCCCGCATCAACGCTGCCTTCCGCCAGCCCGACGACGCCGCGCTGGAGGAACTGGCGCGCGGCTCGGCCGGGCATGACGAGATCGACGAACTGGCCGCGCACTCGGGCAACGCCCTCGCCCGTCTCAAGCGCCTCGCCGCCGCCCACCGCGAGACGACCGACCATGTCGCACACGAGATGCGCACACCGCTGATGCACCTCGACAACCGGCTGGTGAAAGCGCTGGCCGCCACGCCCGACGCCGAGACTGCAGCCCGCGTCGCCGACGCCCGGACCGAAATCCGGGGCATCATCCGCATGCTCGAATCGCTGCTCGACATCGCCGCCAGCGAAGCGCGGCGCGGTGATCGCCATGGCCTGGTCCCGGTGGACCTCAGTGTTCTCGCAGCGCGGCTGGGCGAACTCTACGCCGACAGCGCCGAGGATTCCGGGCACCGCCTGATCCTCGACATAGAACCGGACGTCGTCATCGCTGGTGAGGAGATGTCCCTCACGCGGCTCATCACCAACCTGCTCGACAACGCCTTCAAGTTCGTGCCGCGCGGTGGTACGATCCGTCTTACGCTGCGCAGGGGGCCGGTGCTGATCGTCAGCGACGATGGACCGGGTGTCCCCGAGGACCAGCGCGACAGGATTTTCGAGAAGTTCGCCCGCGGCGGCAGTTCGCTCGGCACCGAGGGCGCGGGGCTCGGCCTCGCGCTGTGCCGCGCGATCGCCGAGCGGCACCACCTTGAGATTTCGCTCGCGCCCGGCGAAAGAGGCGCATGCTTCACCGTTGCTCCGGAGTTCAGACGATGAGCCCATTGCTGCGCAACCCTTGGCTGCTCACCGCAGTCGCCGTGCTCGTGGCAGCGCCTGCCCGGGCGCAGGACCAGACGCCCGAAATCGGCGAACGGGTCGCCCTCGCCCTGTCGTCCGCCCAGAGCGCGCAGGGCCGCGCCGACAACGAGGAACTGGCCCGCGCGCTGGGTATCATCGAGCGCTCCGGCGCGCGGCCGCTCGATGGATGGCAAGGTGTAGACCCGGTGCCGGAGTGGCGCGCACTGGTCCCAAACGAGAAGGCGCCGCTGCGCGGCAGCCCGCTCGGCCCCGGCTATCGCACCGGCAAGGCCCAGCCCGGCACCAGCGACAGCTTCGAGCAGGTGTTCCTCTCGGGCCGGAAGGCCAGCATCGCGCTATCGACGCCGGGCGATACCCCGGTGACCCTGCAAGTGCTCGACGCCGAGCGCCGCCCAGTCTGCACCATCGCCGACGCCCGCCGCGCCTGCCGCTGGATACCGCTGTTCACGCAGCGCTACGTGATCGAGGTGCGCAACGGGGGCAATCGCGCGGCGGAGTATTTCCTGGTGGTGGAGTAGGTTAAGGCCCACCCCCGGCCCCTCCCGCGAGCGGGAGGAGAGCAGGAAAGCGTTCGCCTTCCCGCTTGCGGGAGGGCCGCGAGGCTTGATGAACCGCAGGCGAACCTAGCCGCAGCGGGGTGGGCCAGCGACTACAGTGTAACCCCTCGCTTCCAGATACCGATGGCGCGTTCGTCGTTACTCTCGTTGCGCGCCGGTTCCCCGCTCGCGACGGCGATGATGCGGTCGAGCAGCAGGTCGGCAGCGCCCGCCATGCCCTTTTCCAGCACCAGTCCGGCGTCGAAGTCGATCCAGCCCGGCTTGCGCTCGGCCAATGAATGGTTGGAGGCGATCTTCATCGTCGGCACCGGGCTTCCGAGCGGCGTCCCGCGGCCGGTGGAGAACAGCGTGATCGTCGCCCCCGCTGCCGCCAGCGCGGTGGTGGAGACGGCATCGTTGCCCGGGGCTTCAAGCACCGTCAGTCCAGTCGTGGAAATCCGCTCGCCATAGCCGATCACGTCGCAGACCGGGGCAAGCCCGCCCTTCTGCACCGCGCCCAGGGACTTTTCCTCCAGCGTGGTGATGCCGCCCGCGATGTTGCCGGGGCTGGGGTTCTCGGAAACCGGCTCGCCGTTCTCGATGAAGTAGCGCTTGAAGGAATTGACGAGGCCCGAGAGCTTGTCGAACACCTCTTCACTGGTGGCACGTTCAAGCAGCAGGTTCTCGGCGCCGAAGATTTCGGGAATTTCCGTCAGGATCGCGGCACCGCCCGCGTCGGTCACCGCATCGGCCATCAAACCGATCAGCGGATTGGCGGTCAGTCCGCTCATCGCGTCCGAGCCGCCGCATTTCACGCCCAGCCGCAGCTTCGAAAGCGGCACGTCCTCGCGCCGATCCTCGGCCATCAGGCCCAGCAGTTCGTCGATCAGCGCTTCCCCGGCGGCGAACTCGTCGCTTTCCGACTGGGCACGCAGCACGCGCAGGCGGTGGCGGCGGTCTTCCGGGATGCGCTTGAGCAATTCCTCCAGTTGGTTCGATTCGCAGCCGAGGCCCAGCAGCAGCACGCCGCCCGCATTGGGGTTGAGCGCCAGCGAGGCGATCACCGCCGCCGTACCATCGAGGTCCGCCCCCAGCTGCGAGCAGCCGAACGGGTGATTGAACGCATGAACGCCATCGACGTTCGCGGGCGACCGCAGGTTGCCCTTCGCCGCCAGCCGCTCGCCCAGGCGGCCGACGCAGCCGACCGTGGGCAGAATCCACAATTCGTTGCGCGTGCCGACGCTGCCGTCCGGCCGCACATAGCCCCGGAAGCTGCGCGAGGACTGCGCCTCGTGCTCCTCGGCCCGCGCGCCGGAGAAGGCATAGGCCTTCTCGCCCGAAAGCGCGGTATGGACATTGTGGACATGGACGTGCTCGCCCACCGCGATGTTGCGCGTGGCGAGGCCGATCGGCGCGCGATAGCGACGAACCGGCGAACCCGCGGCAACAGGCATGACGGCGAACTTGTGACCCGCCGGAATCGCATCGCGCAGGCGGATCGTCTGACCGTGCACAACGACCTCCGTGCCCGCTTCAAGCGGCTCTAGGGCGACGGCGACGTGATCCTCGGCGGAAATCCGCATCACGGTTACGGGCTTCGGTAGGGTTTCGACCATGGCCCGCCGATACAGCATTGCCAGCGCTGGCACAACTCGGTAATCGAGCCGCAAACGCACTCTCTCCGAGGAGTCCTAAGCATGCCCAAGCTCTCGCTGCACCCCGATCGCCTGCTGCCGGCCGACCCGACGACGCGCGCCATCGCCCGCGAACTCTATGCCGAAATCGCCGGCCTGCCGATCGTCAGCCCGCACGGCCACACCGACCCGGAATGGTTCGCCACCGACGCGGCCTGGACCAATGCGACCGAGCTGCTGCTGGCCCCGGACCACTACCTGTTCCGCATGCTCTATTCGCAAGGCATCGACCTCGACGCGCTGGCCGTCCCCCGCAAGGGCGGCGTGATGCCCGCCACCGACCCGCGCGAGGCATGGCGCCTGTTCGCGGCGAACTGGAAGCTGTTCCGCGGCACGCCATCCAGCATGTGGCTGCCCCACGTTTTCGGCGAAGTCTTCGGCATCGACGTGGCGCTGGATGAGAGCACCGCCGACTTCTACTACGACACCATCGGCGAGGCCCTCGCCTCCCCCGCATTCCGCCCGCGCGCGCTGTTCGAGCGGTTCAACATCGAACTGCTCGCCACCACCGAGGGCGCGGGCGACGATCTGAAGCATCACAAGGCGATTCAGGCATCGGGCTGGCAGGGCAAGGTCGTCACCACCTATCGCCCGGACTCGGTGATCGACCCCGAGCACGACAGCTTCGCGCGCGACATCGTGCGCTTCGCCGACCTGTCCGGCGAAAACGTCGAGAGCTGGACCGGCTACCTCGCCGCGCACCGCAAGCGCCGCGCCGACTTCCGCGCGATGGGCGCGACGGCGACCGACCACGGCTTCGTCACCGCCCGCACCGCCAACCTCTCGACGGAGGAATGCGAGGCGCTGTTCGCCAAGGTCATGGGCGGGAAAGCCGCCGCCGACGAGGCTGAGCTGTTTCGCGCACAGATGCTCACCGAAATGGCGCGCATGAGCGTGGAGGACGGCATGACCATGCAGATCCACCCCGGCTCCACCCGCAACCACAACGCCCGCCTCTTCGCCAGCCATGGCCGCGACAAGGGCGCCGACATTCCGCGCGCCACCGAGTACGTCGAAGCGCTGCGCCCGATGCTCGACCTGTTCGGCAACGAGCCGGACCTCAAGGTCATCCTCTTCACCCTGGACGAGACGACTTACGCCCGCGAACTCGCGCCGCTGGCGGGGCACTATCCGTGCCTCAAGCTCGGTCCGGCATGGTGGTTCCACGACAGCCCCGAAGGCATGCGCCGCTTCCGCGAGATGACCACCGAGACGGCAGGCTTCTACAACACCGTGGGCTTCAACGACGACACCCGCGCCTTCCTCTCGATCCCGGCGCGCCACGACGTCGCGCGGCGGATCGACTGCGGCTTCCTCGCCCGCCTCGTCGCCGAGCACCGCATGGAGGACTGGGAGGCCGCCGAACTCGCTCATGAACTGACCGTCGGGCTGGTGCGCAAGGCCTACGGCCTCGAAGCGCCCGCGCGCGAGGTGGAACCGGCGTGACCCGTCTTTCACAAAACACCCTGTCCGCGCTCCCCGCAGGCGTGATCCGGCCGCAGTACGACCGCTCCGCCGTGACGCGCGGGGTCGTCCACTTCGGGCCGGGCGCGTTCCACCGCGCGCATCAGGCCGCCGCCTTCGATACCCTGCTCGGCCACGATCCCCGCTGGGGACTGACGGGCGTGAGCCTCAATTCGCGCGGGGTGGCCGATGCGCTGACCCCGCAGGACGGGCTCTATACGCTTGCCCTGCTGGACACCGAGATCGCGTATCGCGTGATCGGCGCCATCGGCGGAATTCTCACGAAAGATGATCCTGCCGCGATCCTCGGCGCGCTGACCCATGCGGACACCCGCATCGTCAGTTCCACCGTGACCGAAAAGGGCTACTGCCTCGGCGCGGACGGGGCGCTGGACTTCGCGAACGCGGCCATCAAGGCGGATCTCGATGCCTCTCGCATCGCCAACTGGACACCGGGTTCGTTCACCGGCTGGCTCGTGCGCGGGCTTCAGGCGCGCCGTCTCGCGGGGCTCTCCGGCGTGACCGTGCTGTGCTGCGACAACCTCACCGACAACGGCCGCAAGCTGGAGGCCGCGACCCTGGCGCTGGCCGAGGCGATCGATCCCGACACCGCCCGCTGGATCGCCGACAATGTCGCGTTCCCGAACGCGATGGTCGATTCGATCACCCCCGCCACCGACGACGCGCTGCGCGCCCGCATCGCGGCGGCCACCGGGCTGGAGGACGCCTGGCCCATCCAGCGCGAGCGTTTCACCCAGTGGGTGATCGAGGACCGCTTCGCAGGCGAACGTCCCGCGCTGGACGTGGCAGGCGTGACATTCGCCAGCGAAGTGCGCCCGTTCGAGAAGGCCAAGCTGCGCCTGCTCAACGGCGCGCATTCGTCGCTCGCCTATATCGGCCTTGGTCGCGGGCTGGAGACGGTCGGCGAGGCGATGGTCGACAATGAACTCGCCGCCTTCGCCGAACGGCTGATGCGCGAGGACATCGCGCCGTCCATCGCGCCTCCTGCCGGGCTGGACCTTGGCGGATACATCTCCGACGTGCTGGCCCGCTTCCGCAATCCCGAGATCCGGCACCTGCTGTCGCAGATCGCCTGGGACGGGTCGCAGAAACTGCCCTATCGCCTGCTCGACACCACCCGCGAGGCGCTGGCGGCCGGGCGTCCGATCGAGCGGCTTGCGCTTCCGATCGCGGCATGGCTGCGCTTCCTGGCTAGCGCGGAGCGGGACGGGCGCACGATCACCGACCCCCTCGCCGCCCCGCTGCTGGAGCGTGCGGGCGACTGGCGCAGCGTTCTGGCGATGCGCGAGGTATTCGGCGATTTGGGTTCGGACGGACGGTTCGTCGGCGCGGTGGAAGCCGGGCTGGCGGCACTGGACGCGGGACGGCTGGAGCCGGTGGCGGCCTGAGCACTCCGAGGGGCTTCGACAAGCTCAGCCTGAGCGGAATTGAGAGGTTCTTACACGACCTCCGCTCACCCTGAGCTTGTCGAAGGGTTAGGCGCTACGCAGAAATGCGGCGCCAATCCCGTCGATTCTGCCGGAACCACGCGCAGTTCCACCTCGAACGGCGGTGGCGCCTCGCCGCCCTCGATCCGCGCGATGAGCCGCTCTGCCGCCGCCGCCGCCATGTCGCCGAACGGGCGCAGCACCGAGGTCAGTGCCGGGCTCAGCATCCGCGTGAGCAGGCTGCCGTCGAAGCCCACCACCGACAGCCCCCCCGGCACCGCGATCCCCCGCACCGCCGCGACCTTGAGCACGCCCGCCGCCATGATGTCGTTCGCCGCGAAGATGCCCGTCGGCCGCTCGGCCAGCGCCAGAAGCTGTTCCGCCCCGGCCACGCCCGAGGCGAAATCGTAGTCGCCCGGCGCTTCGGCCACGCTGGCCCCGGCGCGCGTCGCCTCCTCGATGAAGCCCGCGCGGCGCTCCATGGCCGAGGCCGTATCGGCGGGACCGTTGACGATGCCCAGCCGCCGGTGCCCCAGATCGAGCAGATGCCGCGCGACTTGCGCACCTGCCGCCCGCTCCTCGCTGACGATGACGTCGGCAAAACCCGCGATCGGCACCGAAGACAGCGCCGCAACCGGCACTTGTGCCTCGGCCAGAGCCTCGGCCAGACCCGGCACGCCCGAAACCGGCGGCAGGATCACCAGTCCGTCCACGCGCGACCGCTCGACGAAGCCCAGCACGTCGCGGATCGCCGCCTCGGCCTCCAACGGGGTGGGGTGGACGATCACCTCGTAGCCGCGCGGCGCGGTCAGGGCGACGACGCCGCGCTGGATGGAATCGAGCACCAGCGCGTTGCGATCGTTGTGGATCAACCCGATCAGGAACGAGCGCCGCATCGCCAGCGCCCGCGCCCGCGCGCTCGGCCGGAAATTGAGCGCGGCGATCGCGGCCTCGATCCGCTGGCGGGTCTCGGCATTCACCTTGGGCGACTTGTTGAGCACCCGCGAAACCGTGCGGATCGAGACCCCGGCGGCGGCGGCCACGTCCTCGATGGTGGGATCGCCTTCGCGCGCTCTTGCTGGGGTTTCATGCATCGCCAGGCTTGTATGGCCGATCGCGCGTTCCTGCAATTTTCATTGACACCGATGCCATAGATGATAGCGCTAGCATAAATCAAAAGCAGAACCGGAGAGAGCCATGAAGTTCGACCGCCGAGAGGCCCTGTTTACAGCGGGTAGGGCCGCAGCGCTGGGCGCAGCAGGCGGCGCGGCATCGCTGACGGCGCTGGCAGGCAGCGCGAGCGCAGCCACGGCCGCCGCATCCTCGCCTGCAAAGCCCGCTTCGGTCGGCGCTTCGAAGTACCGGCGTGGCTTCGACGACCAGCGTATCCCGGACCAGGGCAACGGCACGTACCTCAACCCGCTGATGGCGGGCGACCATCCCGACCCGACGATCGTGCGGGACGGGATGGACTATTACATGACCTTCTCGACCTTCGATTCCTATCCGGGGCTGGTCGTGTGGCATTCGGCGGACCTGATCAACTGGCGGCCCCTTACCGCCGCGCTGACGAAGAACCTCGGTTCGGTCTGGGCGCCGGACATCAGCAAACACGGCGGCCGCTTCTTCATCTACTTCACCGTCAAGGCGACGCCCAACGCACAGTACGTGGTCTGGGCCGACAAGGCGGAAGGCCCGTGGAGCGAGCCCGTCAGCCTCGGCCTGCCCGACCATATCGACCCCGGCCACGCGGTGGGCGAGGACGGTTCGCGCTGGCTGTTCCTTTCCGGCGGCGACCGCATCCGGCTGGCCGAGGACGGCCTCTCGACCGTCGGCGCGGTGGAGCACGTCTACGACCCCTGGCACTACCCGGACGACTGGGACGTCGAGGGGTTTTCGCCCGAAGGCCCCAAGATCGTGCGGCGCGGCGAATACTTCTACCTCGTCACCGCGGTTGGCGGCACGGCGGGTCCGCCGACCGGACACATGGTGATCGCCGCGCGCTCGAAGTCGATCCACGGCCCCTGGGAGAACTGCCCGCACAATCCGATCGTGCGCACCACCGACTTGTCCGAGGCGTGGTGGTCGCGCGGACACGCCACGTTGTTCGAGGGGCCTGCCGGGGACTGGTGGTCGGTATACCACGGCTTCGAGAAGGATTTCTGGACGCTCGGCCGCCAGACCCTGCTCGATCCCGTCAGCTGGACCGCCGACGGCTGGTTCCGCATGGAGGGCGGCGACCTGTCAAAGCCGGCCCGCGCACCCAAGGGCGGCCGCAAGGCGGGTCCACACGGGATGCCGCTGTCGGACGATTTCTCGGCGCTGGAGATCGGCCGACGCTGGAACTTCTTCAAACCCTCGCCGACCGAGCGCGACCGCGCGCGGGTGGCGAACAACACGCTGCACCTGACCGCCGCCGGCAAGGCCCCGGTCGATTCCTCGCCGCTGCTGCTGATCGCGGGCGACCAGGCGTATGAGTTCAGTTGCGAGATCGACATCGACCCCGGCGTCACTGCGGGCCTGCTGCTGTTCTACGACCAGCAACTCTACTGCGGGCTGGGCTTCGACGCGGCGAAGTTCGTCACGCACCAGTACGGCATGGAGCGCGGGCGCCCGGCCAACTACCACGGCCGCAAGATGCTGATGCGGGTGCGCAACGACCGCCACATCGTCGCCTTCCACACCAGCGGCGACGGCGGGAAGACGTGGAAGCGCTTCGACCGGGGCATGGAAGTCTCCGGCTACCACCACAATGTGCGCGGCGGCTTCCTGATGCTGCGGCCGGGTCTCTACTCGGCCGGACAGGGCGAGGCGCGCTTCAGCAATTTCAGGTTCAAGGCTTTGTAAGTGATCGTCGTCCCGGACTTGATCCGGGACCGCTGGCCGTGACCAGCCCCCATAGCTTCAGGGCGCCCGGCACGGCAGCGCCCGCCTAAAGACAGCCACCGGTCCCGGGTCGAGCCCGGGACGACGACGGCCGCAAAGACGAAAAGGACGAATGGCATGACCTCGCTCGATATGCTCCCCGCCGACTGGAAGGACGGCCTGTTCCTCGGCCGCCTCGACTTGGGTGAGGGTCCGACGCCGGTGCTGCTGAGCGGCGGCGCGGCCTACGACATGAGCCGCATCGCGCCGACCGTGGCCGACCTCGTCGATGCAGGCGCCTTCGATCCCGCGCAGGGCAAGGGCCTTGGCGCCGCGGAGGACGTTCTGGCCCGTGCAACGCTGCTCAGCCCGATCGACCTGCAGTGCGTGAAGGCGGCGGGCGTGACGTTCGCCGTCTCGGCGTTGGAGCGCGTGATCGAGGAACGTGCGCGCGGCGATGCCGACAAGGCGCATGCGGTGCGCGGCGGGCTGGAGGAGCGCATCGGCGGCTCGATCCGCTCGGTCGTGCCCGGCAGCCCGGAGGCAGCGGCGCTCAAGGCGGCGCTGATCGAGGACGGCATGTGGTCGCAGTATCTCGAAGTCGCGATCGGGCCGGACGCGGAAGTGTTCACCAAGTCGCCGGTGCTCTCCACGGTGGGATCGGGCGCCACGATCGGCGTGCGTTCGGATTCGCACTGGAACAACCCCGAGCCGGAGATCGTCATCCTCTCCGACGCGCGCGGCAAGGCCGTGGGCGCGACGCTGGGCAACGACGTCAACTTGCGCGATTTCGAGGGGCGCTCGGCGCTGCTGCTGGGCAAGGCGAAGGACAACAACGCCAGCTGCTCGGTCGGCCCGTTCGTGCGCCTGTTCGATGCGGGTTACACCGTGGCGGACGTCAAGAATGCACGAGTACTGCTGCGCATCGAGGGCACGGAAGGTTTCCTCCTCGAAGGCGAGAGCCGCATGTCGGAGATCAGTCGCCCGCCGCTCGACCTGCTGCGCCAGTGCTTTTCCGAGCATCAATACCCGGACGGCGTCGTGCTGTTCCTCGGCACCCTGTTCGCGCCGACGCAGGACCGCGATGCGCCGGGACGCGGGTTCACCCACAAGGTCGGCGATGTCGTGACGATCTCCAGCGATCGCCTCGGAACGCTGGTCAACACCGTCGCCACCTCACGCGATGCGCCTGCCTGGGAAACCGGGATTTCCGCCCTCTACCGAAACCTCGCCGCGCGCGGGCTGATCGGGACAAAAGCCGACGCGCTTGCCTGACTCTTCGACTTCACCAAGGACTTCCATGTTGACCACCACGACCCCCTCCTCCACCGCGCAGGTCGCGCGCTTTCCCTCGCTTGCGGGCAAGGGGGTGTTCATCTCGGGCGGCGGCTCCGGGATCGGGGCGGCGCTGGTCGAGGCCTTCGCGCGGCAGGGGGCGAAAGTGTCCTTCGTGGACATCGCCGCCGAACCTTCCAAAGCGCTGGTGGCGAGCCTTGATGGCACGGTGGAGTTCACCCCCCGCTTCGTCGCCGGCGATCTCAAGGACCTCGACTTCGTGCAGGCGCAAGTCGCGGCGGCGCATGACGCGCTCGGCGGCCTCCACGTGCTGGTCAACAATGCAGCCAACGACGACCGCCACGCCATCGCCGACGTCACGCCGGATTACTGGGACGAGCGCATGGCGGTGAACCTGCGCCACCTGTTCTTCGCCGCACAGGCCGCCGTGCCCTTCATGGAAGCGGCGGGCGGCGGCGTGATCCTGAACTTCGGGTCGATCAGCTGGCACCTCGCGCTCGACCAGCTCTCGCTCTACCAGACCGCCAAGGCCGCGATCGAGGGCATGACCCGCGCGATGGCCCGCGAACTGGGCGAGCGCAACATCCGCGTCTGCGCGATCGTGCCCGGCAACGTCCAGACGCCCCGGCAGGAAAAGTGGTACACCCCCGAGGGCGAGCGCGAAATCCTCGACGCGCAGTGCCTGAAGGCGCGCGTCCAGCCTGCCGACGTGGCGGCGCTGGCGCTGTTCCTCGCCTCCGACGATGCGCGGATGTGTACGGGGCACGAGTATTTCGTCGATGCGGGCTGGCGCTGAGATGACGCCTCAAGTCGCCTGCAGGGTCGGTGCGACGCTGGGCGAGGGTCCGATGTGGGACGCCGCGCGCGGCTGCCTGTGGTTCGTGGACATCAAGGGTCACAAGCTCCATCGCTTCGATCCGGCGGGCGGCGTGCTGGACACCATCGAAGCGCCCGAGGAGCCCGGCTGGGTGATCCCGCTGGCGGGCGCCGCGCTGCTGGTCGGCGCCAGGGCAGGCGTGCACCGCTTCGCGGACGACGCCTTCGCGCTGCTCCACGCGGTCGAGCCCGACCTGCCCGGCAACCGCCTCAACGACGCCGCCGTCCACCCGGACGGCTCGGTGTGGCTGGGCACCATGGACAATGCCGAGGAAGCCCCGAGCGGTGGCTACTACCGCCTCCACGGCAGCGCCTGCACCGCGCTTTCGCCCCAGCCGATGGTCATCACCAATGGCCCGGCCTTCTCGCCAGATGGCGGGACGGTCTATCTCGTCGATACGCTGGAGCGGGTAATCCTGTCCGCCAGCGTCGGCGCGGACGGGCATCCGGGCGAGGCACGGCTCTTCGCGCGCATTCCGGACGGCATGGGCTATCCCGACGGTCCGGTGGTGGACAGCATGGGCACCGTCTGGGTCGGCCTGTTCGGCGGCTGGGGTGTGGCCCGCTTTGCTCCCGATGGCACCTTTCTCGGTCGGGTGGAATTCCCGGTCGCCAACGTCACCAAGATCGCATTCGGCGGCCCGGACCTCACCACCGTCTATGCGACGACGGCACGCAAGGGGTTGTCCGCCGACGAACTGGCGGCTCAACCCCACGCCGGAGACCTCTTCACCTTCGCGGTGGATGTTCCCGGCCTCGCGCCGGGATACCCCACGGCCTGACCGGCCCGTAACGACAAGAACAAGCAATGAGGATGCAAGAATGGCGGCGATAGACATGGGAAGCGCGCCAACCGGCGTGGAGTACGGCGGGAAGGTCAACATGGCCTTCGTCGCCATGATCGTTGCGGTGGCAACGATCGGCGGGTTCATGTTCGGCTACGACAGCGGCGTCATCAACGGCACGCAGGACGGGCTGGAGAGCACCTTCGACCTCTCCGCGCTGGGTACCGGGCTCAACGTCGGCGCGATCCTGCTGGGCTGCGCGGTGGGCGCCTTCGTGGCGGGTCGCCTCGCCGACGTCTGGGGCCGCCGCAGCGTCATGATGATCGGCGCCGCGCTGTTCGTCGTCAGCGCGCTGGGCGCGGGCGCGGCGACCTCTTCGTTGCTGTTCGTCATCGCCCGCCTGATCGGCGGCATCGGCGTGGGCGCGGCGAGCGTGCTGGCGCCGGTCTACATCAGCGAAGTCGCTCCCGCCTCGATCCGCGGGCGCCTGTCCAGCCTGCAGCAGATCATGATCATCACCGGCCTCACCGGCGCCTTCGTCGCCAACTGGGCGCTGGCGAAGCACGCGGGCTCCAGCACCGATCCGCTGTGGCTGGGCCTGCCGGCCTGGCGCTGGATGTTCTGGATGCAGGTGATCCCGGCCGTGATCTACCTCGTCGCGCTGTTCATGATCCCGGAAAGCCCGCGCTTCCTCGTCGCCTGCGGCCGCGAGGCCGAGGCGCAGGCCGTGCTCACCCGCATCTTCGGAGCCGAGACGGCCGCGAAGATGATCGCCGACATCCGCGCCAGCCTTCTTTCCATCGCCGCCGACCACCACCGGCCGAGCTTCGCCGACCTCAAGGACCCCGCGACCGGCCGCCTGCGCAAGCTGGTCTGGGCGGGCATCGGGCTGGCCGTGTTCCAGCAACTCGTCGGCATCAACATCGTGTTCTACTACGGCGCGGTGCTGTGGCAGTCGGTCGGCTTTTCCGAAAGCGACGCGCTGCTGATCAACATCCTGTCGGGCACGCTGTCGATCCTTGCCTGCCTCGTCACCGTGCTGCTGGTCGACCGGCTGGGCCGCAAGCCGCTGCTGCTGGTCGGCTCGGCGGGCATGGCGGTGACGTTGACGACGATGGCGGTGTGCTTTGCCAGCGGCAGCTTCACCGGCGGGCACCTGACCCTTTCGGACCAGACCGGCACTGTGGCCTTGATCGCGGCCAACGCCTATGTCGTGTTCTTCAACCTGAGCTGGGGGCCGGTCATGTGGGTGATGCTGGGCGAGATGTTCCCCAACCAGATTCGCGGCTCGGCGCTGGCGGTCTCGGGCTTCGCGCAGTGGATCGCCAACTTCGGCATCTCGGTCAGCTTCCCGGCGATGGCCGCCGGGCTCGGCCTGCCGCTGACGTACGGGTTCTATGCGCTCAGCGCCTTCCTCTCGTTCTTCTTCGTGCGCGCCATGGTGACCGAGACGCGCGGCCGCACGCTCGAGGAGATGGCGGCTTGATCCAGCTGCGTTCGGGCAGCAGCGAAGCCACGCTGCTGCCGCATCTGGGCGGGTCGATCGGTTCGTTCGCTGTCGGCGGCAAGGACATCCTGCGTCCGACCCCGGCGGACGCCGCGAGCCCGCTGGACGCCGCCTGCTTTCCGCTGGTGCCTTACGCCAACCGCATTGCCGATGGGCGCTTCTCCTTCGCGGCAAAGGACTATGCCCTCCCCCGCAACGTCGCGGGCTTCGAGCATCCGATCCACGGTCTCGGCTGGATCATGCCGTGGATGGTGAAAGACGAGCAGGCCGACCGCGCGGTGCTGGCCTGCATGCATGCCACCGATGCCCACTGGCCGTGGGACTGGTCCGCCACGCAGACTTTCGTGCTTGAGCGCGGCGCGTTGCGCGTGACGCTGGAGGTGGCCAATCGCTCCGACCGCCCCATGCCCTGCGGCCTCGGCCAACACCCCTACTTCGTGCGCGAACCCGATGCGTGGGTGACGTTCTCCGCCGAGGGCGTGTGGCTCAGCGACGCGCGGATGATCCCGAGCGAGGCTGCGCCTGCGGATACCTTCGGAGACTTCGCGGGCGCTGCGGTGCCCGATCCGGCGGTGCTGACCGACAACTGCTGGTTCGGCTGGCAGGGCGAGGCGCGGCTTGGGAGCGTCAGTGTGACGTCGCCCGAGGCCGGGTTCCTGCATCTCTACGCCCCGCCGGGGGAGGACTTCCTCTGCCTTGAGCCTACGACAGCGATGCCCGATGCGTTCGGACGGGTCAGCAGCGGCATGACGGTACTGGAGCCGGGTGAGACACAGGCGTTAACGATGTTGGTGCGGGCCTGATCCGGGTCAATTATTCGCCGTCATTCCCGCGAAGGCGGGAACCCATCTCCTGACGGCTCCTCTTGCACGGGCATCAGTTGGGTCCCTGCCTTCGCGGGGATGACGGAGAGCGTTTCGATCACGCCAAGGCGGGCATCGATAGCGCTTCCGGCAAGGCGCCCCGCCGATGCCAAGGCCGTTCACGACCAGCGGTCCCGGATCACGTCCGGGACGACGGCTTATCCGAACCCGACCGTCCGCGCCCATGCCCGCCACATCTCGGGCCAGATCTCGACCGGCTTGCCGATGGCGCGGCGCAGGCCGAAACCGTGGCCGCCATTGGCGAAAAAGTGCGCCTCGACCGGCACCTTGCGGGCTTTCAGCGCCGCGCGCAGGCGTGCGGTGTTCTCCGCCGGAACGACGTCGTCGTCCTCGGCATGAACGAGGAAATGCGGCGGCGCATCGGCCGGGACCATGCGGTCGGGGGAATGCGCGGCCTCAAGCTCCGGCGTCGGCGAAGGGCCGAGCAGCAGATTACGCGATCCGGGATGCGCTATGCCTGCGTCCATGCTCACCACCGGATAGATCGGCGCGGCGCAGAACGGCTTTGCAGAGAGCTTGTCCGCCTCGTCCACGGGATCGTAGACCCTGGAGGCAAACCGCGCACCGAGGTCGGCGCAGAGGTGTCCCCCGGCGGAAAAGCCCATCGCCGCGACCCGTTCGGGGTCGATCGCGAAGTCCTTCGCGCGGTGGCGGATCAGACGCATGGCGCGCTGCGCGTCGGCAAGCGGGGTGTCGGGGCCGCTCGACCAGCCCTCGCCCGGCAGGCGGTAGAACAGGACGAAGGCGGTGAAGCCGCGCGCGGTCAGCCAGCGGGCGATCTCGTAGCCTTCCTTGTCGACGACGATCCAGCGGTAACCGCCGCCCGGCGTGATCATCACCGCCGCGCCGTTGGGCCGGTCCGGGCGAAACACCGCCATGCGCGGCCGAGTCACGCCGTAGACCGCACGGTCGGTGACGAGGGCGTCGGTGGAACGCTCGTCCACCGTCTCGGTCAGCGGTGCCTTGAGGTGCGCAGGCGGTCCCTTGGGCCAGAGGTCGATTGTCTCGGTCGGCTGCGGAAGGCCGGGCGGGAGTGCCTTGGAAGCGACGGGAGGCGGCGTCTGCGCATTGGCTGGACTTGAGGCCTTTCCAGCCAGCCCAGCAACGGCAAGGGAACCTGCAATCAGGGTTCTGCGATCGAAATCCACACCGGGCTCCCTTGGAAAACAAAAAGGAGCGGGGTCCACGGGCCGGAACCCGCGAACCCCGCGTCAGGGGAGGAGATCAGATCTTCGCGCGCGCGCCGAACAGGATCGTGCGCCCGAAGTGATTGTTCTCGTAGTTGCGGTTCGCGTAGACGTCGTTGAAACGGTAGCGATATTCATCCGTCAGGTTGTTGCCGTCGATCGACAGCTCCAGCCATTCGGTCGCCTTGTAGCGGATCGCCGCATCGACGCTGGTGTACGAACCGTAGCCCTCGAAGATATTGCCGGTGGCGCTGGTAGCGTCCACGAAGGGCCCGCGATAGCTGACCGATCCGCGAATGCTGAACTTGCCGTCGTCGTAGTACAGCGTCGCGTTCCAGGCCTTCTTGGACACGCCCAGCAGGGTCTGGTTGTAGATCGCCGAGACGCCGCTCAGGCCGCAGGCGCCGGTGGTCGCATTGCGGGTGCAGGCCGAAGTCGCGGGGCCGGTGATGGTATAGTCCGCATTGCTCTTGATGAAGGTGGCGTTGCCCTGGAAGCCGGTGTGGCTGAGGATGCCCGGCAGGAAGGTGAAGGGTAGCTGCAGCGCCACTTCCACGCCCTTGAGCGTCGCGCCCTGGCCGTTCACCTGCGTGGAGACGACGTATTCCTGATTGGGATCGTAGTTGATGTAGGCGGGCGTGCTGGCGCCGAGCACCGAGCGATCGAAGCCCAGCTGCGGCAGCGTGGTGACATAGGTGCCTGCAACCGGGAAGCTCTCGATCTTCTTGACGAAGCCCGCCACCGAGAACAACGCTTGTGGAGCGAAGTACCATTCGACCGAGAGGTCGAAGTTGGTCGCGCGGTAGGGCTTGAGGTCGGGGTTGCCGAAGGTGATGCGGTAGTTGAAGCCGTCCACCGAACCACCCGGGTTCAGGTTGCCGAGCGATGGCCGGGTGATGACCTTGGCGATGGCACCGCGCAGGATCACGTCATGATGCGGGTAGAACGCGAGGTTCATCGCCGGGAGCCAGTCGTCGTAGCTGCGTTCCACGGTCTTGGCGATGCCGGCGGTATAGCCGGTCGAGACCTGGTTGGTGTGGGCATAGCGCATGCCCGCATTGCCCGCGTATTCGAGGCCGAAGATCTCGCCCTTGACGTCGAACTGCACATAGCCGCCCGAGGTCGTCTCGCGCACCTGGCGGTTGTTGCCGAGATCCTCGACGGCGGTGCGGCCGTAGAGGTTGGTGTATTCGGCCGCCTTGGCGATGTCGGCGACGAGCCACTGGCTGGTCGTGCCGCTCGGCTGGCCCGCATTACCCAGGTTGACGAGCTGCGAGATGTCCGAGGTGACCGGCAACCCGTAGACGCTGGACGAGCAGGTCACGGTGCCGAGGATCAGGTCCCGCGTACCGTTGGCTCCGCAAGCTGCCGTGTCGCGCTGGAACAGCTGGGTGCGGAAGTCGTAGCGACGCCACACCGCGCCCGCCTTCACCGTGAAGCCGTCGGTCAGGTCCCACTCTGTGCGCAGCTGCGCGGTCTTGAACCTGTTCTTCACGTAAGAGGGACGGTCGCGGATCTCCGCCAGCTGGAAGTTCGCCGGGTTCGCCACGTCGAGGCCGTAGCTCAGCACCGGCGACTTCATGTCCGAGTAGTCGTAGCTGAAACCGTTGGCGTTGCGGTTGTCGTAGGCAAAGGTCGTCTCGACCGGGATGTCGGCGTTCGACTGCGACATGCCGCCCAGTGCGGTGAAGCGGAAGCGGTCGCCGATCTCCTGGTCCCAGGTCGCACCGACCTGCCAGAACTCGGTTTCCGACTTGCGCAGGTAGCTTTCGGTGCGAACGTAGGCGTTGTTGAAGGTCGCGCTGACCATGTTGCCCTTGTCGTCGTAGACCGGGTCCACAACGTCGAAGCGGCGTTCATTCGAACGGGCGAGCACTTCGAGCCACTGCTCGGCGCGGGTTTCCTTGAACGAGGAATAGAGCCCGTCGATCGAAAACTTGGTCTTGTCGTTGGGTTCGAACTGGATGGAGCCGGTCAGGCCGAGGCGCTTGCGATCATGCTCGACGACGCCGTAGCGCGGGATGCGCGGGTGGAACGAGAGCGAAGCCTCGTCGCACGCGGCCGAGGGGCGATAGCTGCCGCCGCTGCTCACCGGATTGCCGCCGGTCGCGCCGGGGACCGAGTAGAAGCACGGGTTGCCGTCCACCGAATTGAAGTAGGCCTGCGCCCAGCGCACCGAGTTGTTGCCGCTCTCGATCGTGTCGGTGTGCGAGTAGGCGGCCGAGAGGTTGACGCCGAAAGTGCCCGCATCATTGCGCCAGGACAGCAGCCCGGCCATCCGCGGGCCGACGTTCTTCGACAGGTCGTTGTACGAACCCTGGACGTTGAGAACGGCGGTCAGGCCCTTCTTGCCGGCCAGCGGATTGCCGGTGTTGAGGTCCACGACCGCGCCCAGCGAGCCTTCGTCGAGGCTGGCTTCGGCGGTCTTGTGGACGACGAGGCTGCTGAACAGTTCCGAGGCGAAGACGTTGAAGTCGAACGCGCGGTCGCGGTTGGCCGAGGCGCCGTCCGAGCTGGTGGCGATCGTCTCCAGACCGTTGACGCGCACGCGAGTGAACTGCGCGCCGAGACCGCGCACGGTGATCGCACGGCCTTCGCCGCCGTCCTTCTGGATCGAGATGCCGGGGATGCGCTGCAGCGACTCGGCAAGGTTCTGGTCGGGGAACTTGGCCATGTCCTCGGCCACGACCGCATCGACCGCCGAGATCGATTCGCGCTTCACGTTGAGCGCGGCCTGCAGAGACTGGCGGAAGCCGGTGACGATGATGTCGCCCGCAGTCGCGGTCTCGTCCGCAGGAGCTGCGGTATCCGCCGCGTCCTGCGGCGCGGGCGCCGCGTCCTGCGCCATCGCAGCCGACGACACGAGAGCGCTGCCCGCACACAGGGCAGCCTTCAAAAGCGAAATTCCGGTAACATGCTGGCGCATGACAACATCCCCTCACGACCCTTGCGGGTCAAAAATGATACCGGTGTCAGAAGGAAGCGCGGCTAACGCGCGCATTGTTCCGGCACCTCTACTCCCGCCCCTTTCGGAGCACCTCGGGCGACCTCCAAAATCGCCCCACCCGTTCCGAAGATCATCCTTGCGATCCTTGGTAACCGGTGTCATCAATATGTGACGCAGGGAGAACGCCCTGTCAATACTCGGAGTCAACAAGCTCCGCCAATGGGAGATCGACAGTGAAAATCCGCAGGCTCGCGAGCCAGATTGTCCTTCCGATTCTGATGGTTGCTTCCACCCCGGCGCTGCTGCACGCAGCCCCGCTAGAGCCCACCCGCGGCGGCGAAGGCGGCCGCATCATCCGCGTCACGACTCTCGCGAAGGACGGTCCTGGATCGCTGAAGGCCGCGGTCGAGGCGAAGGGCAAGCGCATCATCGTCTTCGAGGTCGGCGGGGTCATCGACCTTCAGCGCACGATCCTGAACATCGACGAGCCTTTCCTGACGATCGCCGGGCAGACCGCGCCTTCGCCGGGCATCACGATCGTGCGCGGCGGCATCGATCTCAAGGGCCACGACGTCAAGATCAGCCACATCCGCGTGATGACCGGGGTGGACGGCCAGGCCAAGCTCTCTGGCTGGGAGGCGGATGCCTTCTCCACCGTCGCCGCGCACAACGTGATCGTCGAGCACTGCAGCTTCTTCTGGGCGATCGACGAAAACATGTCGACCTCCGGTCCCCGTTTCAACGGCAAGACCGTCAAGGAATGGCGCGCCGCCACCAGCCATGACGTGCTGTTCCGCGAGAACCTCGCGGCCGAAGGCCTCGCCGACGCCAGCCATCCCAAGGGCGAGCACTCCAAGGGCACGCTGATCCACGACAACGCCACCGGCATCACGCTCTACCGCAACGTCTACGCGCACAACATGGAGCGCTCGCCGCTGGTGAAGGGCGGCGCGCAAGTGCTGATGGTCAACAACATGATCTTCGACCCCGGCCACCGCGCGGTGCACTACAACCTGATGAACCTGGAGTGGGCCGGCCACGACTACGTCACCGGCGAGATCACCGCCGTGGGCAACGTCATGCGCGCGGGCAATTCGACCGCGCCCGGCCTGCCGTTCCTGACGCTGGGCGGCGACGGCGATCTTGCGTGGTATTCCAAGGACAACATCAACGTCGATCGCTGGGGCAACCCGGCGCCGATGTTCGGCCGCTACGGCGTGACCAAGGCGAAGCTGATCGAGAAGGATTCGCCGATGGCCAGCCTGGGCGGCCTCGACGTCATGCCTGCCAAGGACCTGGAAACCAGCCTGCTCGCCTCGGTCGGCGCGCGTCCGTGGGACCGTGCGCCCGATGATATCCGCGTGCTGTTCTTCGTCGCCGAGGGACGCGGCGAGATCATCGACGACGAGAAGGTCGTCGGCGGCTACCCGCACCCCAACCCGACCGCCGCGCCGTTCGTGGACAAGGACTGGAACCTCAAGACCATGGAGCCGAAATCCGGCGTCTATCCGGGCCAGAAGGGCGGCGCGCAGGAGAAACTCTCCGCCCGCGACGAAGCCATGCGCGAGAACGCGAAGTGATCGGGGCGGCGCTCCTGCTGCTGGCGGCGGCTCCGGCGATGGCCGTCATCGACGAGCGCGACACCGTGCGCGAGGAAGCTCCTCCGCACGGCGCCATCGGCATGAGCACCGCCTACCGCATTTCCGACGCAGCGCCCGCGCCGCGCACGATGGAATTCCGCCGCCGCGTCCTCCACAAGGGCGCGGCGATCGGCGAGCATCCCATTGCGCACGATGAGGTTTACTACGTGCTCTCGGGCGAGGGCGAAGTCGTCTCCGACGGCAAGCGCGCGCAGCTCACGCCGGGAATGACCGCCTATCTCTACGACGGCGCCGTGGTCGGCATCTGGCAGCGGGGCGAGGAACCGCTTTCGCTGGTAATCGCCTATCCCAACCCGCCCGCCGCCAAGTAGGTTTCGGCACGACGAATTCTGCAAATTCCTCCCCGACACAAGCTCGGGGAGGAATTTGCGTTACACCCCCGGCTGGACGTAGGGCGCCCTCGCCCACAATTCGCGCTGCCAGCGGCGCGGATCGTTCTCCACCCGCACGGTATCGCCGAACACCATCGTCGCGCGAGCGGGCAGGCGGTACGGAGACCACTGCGCCAGCCCCGGTCGCCCGGTCTTGGCCAGACCGGTGAAGGCGCGCATCATCGCCCCGCTCAGCCTGCGAGCCCCGTCGTCGGTGCCCGAATAGCTGCCCGGCGCGTCCAGCGTGCCGAAGACATAGGGAATGTCGTCCGTATGCGCCGCACCGCGCAAGGGGTCGGTCGGTGAGGGACGGTCGAGCTGGTACACCCACGTCGATCCCGCCCCGGCCGCCGCCCGCGCATCGGCCTCGATCACTTGCCCCGGCCATGACCGGCCCGCCGTGGTGGCTGCGTAATAGACTTGCTCGGGCGTCCAGCCGGGTTCATGGGCGCGGTACTGCTCGACGACCCAGACAGGGTCGAGGTCGATCTTGATCTCGGGCACCATGCGCGCGGCAAGGTTCTCCCACGAGAGCCCCTGCAGCTTGGGTCCCCGCGGATCGAGGAAGGCGCGCGTCTCCTCGCGCACGTTGCCAAGGATCATCGGCACGCCCAGCGACTGCGGCGCGGCATCGGGCCAGAACGGATGCCGCGGCAGGTTGGTCATGTCGAGCACCGGGCCAAAGTAGACCCCGCCGCCCATGATGGGATCAGTGGCGGCAAGACCCTCGACCAGCCGTTCGATCTGCATCGTTCGCAGGCCCTCGACGTCGCCAGGGGCGAGCTTCAGCGCCGCCATAAACGCCTGCGTGCGCGCCCAGGCATGGGCCGGGCCGCTGGCCTGCACCTGCTGCCCGCTCATCGTCGCGGCGGCGTGGAACAGGCCCTTCGCGGCGGGCATCGCCATGAGCGTCGCGATCTTGGCGCCGCCGCCCGACTGCCCGAAGACCATGACCCGCGCCGGATCGCCGCCGAACTTTGCGATGTGCTCGCGCACCCATTGCAGTGCAAGGATCAGATCGAGCTGGCCGAGATTGCCGCTATCGGCATAACGCGCACCGAAGGGCTTGAGCCAGGCATAGCCCAGCGCGTTGAGCCGGTGGTTGACGGTGACGACCACGACATCGCCGTCGGCGGCCAGCTTCGCACCGTGGGTCAGCGGATCGGTGACCGAGCCAGTGGTGTAGGCGCCGCCGTGGAAATAGACCATGACCGCCCGCTTCGCGCGCGGGTCCGCCTCGGGCGTCCAGACGTTGAGGAACAGGCAGTCCTCGGACTGCGGCTCGCCCGCCATGGCGCGTTGCGGGCAGATGGGGCCGAACTTCGCGGCGGTGATCGCAGGGCCTTCGAGCGGCTCGGCGACCGGACGGGCAAAGCGCTCGGCGCGGCCGTAGCGGATGCCCTTGAAGGCATGGACGCCGCTTTCCGGGACGGCGATGTAGCGACCGATTCGGGGCGTCTTCGCGCTGCGGGCGAGAGAGGGGAGCGGCGCCGTGGCGGCGAGCACTGCCGCCGATTTCACGAGGGTTCGACGCGAAAGGTCGGTCATGTTGCTCTCCCAAGCTGAAGTGCGTGCCGCTCACCCACCCCGCTGCGACTAGGCAGCAAGCTGCCAAGTCTCGCTCCCCTCCCGCTTGCGGGAGGGGCTGGGGGTGGGCCTTCTTCTTCTCTTAGCGCCTGACGTCGCCGCCCGAAGCCGAGAAGGCTTCCAGCTCCGCCGGTCCAACAAGGCACATGTCACCCGGCAGGGTATGCTTGAGCACGGTGTAGGCC